>NZ_JACARN010000049.1:0-68612 GCF_013386605.1 Pseudomonas sp. IPO3749
GTGTAAGCGCTGTGAGGCGTTGAGCTAACCAATACTAATTGCCCGTGAGGCTTGACCATATAACACCCAAGCAATTTGAGTCGAAAGGCCAGATTGCGGTGTGTGAAGACGATAGAACCGAAAGTTCGAATCTCACAAAACACCGAAAGCTGTCACATACCCAATTTGCTGAAGCGAGGCACATGCCGCGACTCAGTACCCGAATTTCTTGACGACCATAGAGCATTGGAACCACCTGATCCCATCCCGAACTCAGCAGTGAAACGATGCATCGCCGATGGTAGTGTGGGGTTTCCCCATGTGAGAGTAGGTCATCGTCAAGATTAAATTCCAGAACCCCTGTCTGCTAACGCTGACAGGGGTTTTGTTTATGTAGAAGCTCATGAATTTCACCGGTACGTTGCTCACTCAACGGACTGGTACACAGAATTTCTTGACGACCATAGAGCATTGGAACCACCTGATCCCATCCCGAACTCAGCAGTGAAACGATGCATCGCCGATGGTAGTGTGGGGTTTCCCCATGTGAGAGTAGGTCATCGTCAAGATTGAATTCCGAAACCCCTGTCTGCTAACGCAGACAGGGGTTTTGTCGTTTAGGGCCAAAAACTTCCACGTTTGGTAACCCCATCGCCTAGGTGTACCGCTGGTCGGTTTCCTACATAAAAACAGGAAATGCCTCACAAATACCTAAGATTTGCCAAGCCTTGGCCGAAAGCCTGACGAGCCATGCGTGCACCGAAATAGAGCGGCCCGAGAAGCCGCCTATACCGCTACATGGAATGTTCCACTCGGCACGCTCACCCCCCTTTGGCAAAAGAAGTCGATGAAATGAATCTCAAGTTCAGTCATAAAATTCTGTTGGCCGCGTCAGGCGTCGTGGTTCTGGCCTTCGCGTTATTCACTCTCTACAACGACTACCTGCAACGCAGCACCATCAAGCAGAACCTGGAGTCGTCCATCCAACAATCCGGTGAGCTCACCGCCAGCAGTGTGCAGAACTGGCTAAGTGGTCGAATACTGGTGCTTGAAAGTCTCACGCAAAACGTCGCTCACCAAGGCAGTGGAGCTGATCTACCTGGCTTGGTCGATCAACCGGCATTTACCTCAAACTTCCAATTCACCTACGTTGGCCAGACCAACGGTGTGTTCACCCAGCGTCCGGACGCAAAAATGCCTGACGGCTACGACCCCCGTCAGCGTCCCTGG
The DNA here is from genome assembly GCF_013386605.1 of Pseudomonas sp. IPO3749. Lineage (NCBI taxonomy): Bacteria > Pseudomonadati > Pseudomonadota > Gammaproteobacteria > Pseudomonadales > Pseudomonadaceae > Pseudomonas > Pseudomonas sp. IPO3749. Next base: position 1,210 of record NZ_JACARN010000049.1, read on the forward strand.
TACAAGCAGGCAGTGGCTGCGGACAAACCCATGCTCACTCCGCCCTACATGGCAGCAGTGGGCGGGCAGATCGTGACTATCGCCATGCCGGTGAAGAAGAATGGTGAATTGCTCGGCGTGGTCGGTGGCGACCTGAGCCTGCAGACCCTTGTGAAGATCATCAACTCGGTGGACTTCGGCGGTATCGGCCATGCGTTCCTGGTCAGTAGCGACGGCCAAGTCATCGTCAGTCCTGATCAGGACCAGGTGATGAAAAACCTCAAGGACATCTATCCCGGCACCCAGGTACGCATCGAGAAGGTCAGTCAGGACGTCGTCCTCAATGGGCAGGATCGCATTTTGTCATTTACCCCGATCAGTGGCTTGCCTGGCGCAGATTGGTACATCGGCCTGTCGATTGATAAAGACAAAGCCTACGCACCGCTTGGCAAGTTCCGCACTTCTGCGCTGATTGCCATGTTGATCGCCGTGGTCGCGATTGCCGTACTCCTGAGCTTGCTGATTCAAGTCTTGCTGCGCCCGCTCACCACCATGGGCGTAGCGATGCAGGACATTGCCCAGGGCGAAGGTGACCTGACCCGCCGCCTCGCTGTGACTAGCAAGGACGAGTTCGGCGAAGTCGGCAGTGCCTTCAATCAGTTCGTAGAACGCATCCACGCTTCGATCTCGGAAGTGTCTTCCGCAACCCGTCAGGTCCACGATTTGTCCCAACGCGTAATGGCCTCGTCCAATGCCTCGATTATTGGTTCCGACGAGCAAAGCGCGCGTACCAACAGCGTGGCTGCCGCGATCAACGAACTGGGCGCAGCCACCCAGGAAATCGCACGCAACGCCGCCGATGCTTCACAGCATGCCAGCGGCGCCAGTGAGCAAGCCGATGATGGGCGCAAAGTGGTGGAGCAAACCATCCTTGCTATGTCAGAGCTGTCGCAAAAGATCAGCCTGTCCTGTACCCAGATCGAGACCCTCAACGCCAGCACCGACAACATCGGTCACATCCTTGATGTGATCAAAGGCATCTCCCAGCAAACCAACTTGCTGGCACTCAACGCAGCCATTGAAGCGGCACGCGCCGGTGAGGCCGGTCGAGGCTTTGCAGTGGTCGCTGACGAGGTGCGTAACCTGGCTCACCGCACTCAGGAGTCAGCCGAAGAGATCCACAAAATGATCACGTCGCTGCAAGTGGGCTCGCGTGAAGCGGTCACCACCATGAACGCCAGCCAAACCTCCAGCGAAGAAAGTGTTGAGGTCGCTAATCAGGCCGGTGAGCGCCTGGTTAGCGTGACGCAGCGGATTGTCGAGATCGACGGCATGAACCAGTCCGTCGCAGCAGCCACTGAAGAACAGACGGCCGTGGTGGAAACCCTTAACGTGGACATCAACCAGATCAACCTGCTGAACCAGCAGGGCGTGGCCAATCTCAACGAAACCCTGAAAGATTGCGATGCACTGTCGCAGCAGGCGAATCGCTTGAAGCAATTGGTCGACAGTTTCAAGATCTGACCCGCTGATTGATCCGGCAGGAGCGATTTATCTCGCCCCTGCCGTTCAGCCAAGTATCCGGCGGACATTTTCCAGGGCGTTATCGGCGAAGCCCTGCACAAATTGCCCAAACTCTGTGTCTGCCCTGTCGACGGGCTCGGCAATTATTGTCCATATCACCTTGGAACGCTCCGCTCCAAGGGCCTCCACATGGATCGCTGCCCATAACCTGGCCACACCGAGGGTGTTGTAGATCGTGGTCCAGGTCATCTGCATGGCGTGCTCGTCCCGGCTATTGAGTTGCTCCACCACACAGTTGCCATCGCGGAAAAACTTTGTGCGCAAGGCGCCCACGCCTGCGCCCATCATTTCGATATGCGACAGGTCGGGAATGAACACATCGAAGCCGGCAAATTGTCCCACCATGTCCCACAGGCGAGGGGCAGGACAGTCGACCACGGCACATGCCACTATCGGCGGACCGTTCGGGTTGCGAATTAACGTATCGGGTTGCAGTGCTTTCATAAAGTCGTCCTGAGGCGTTCAAAGAAAGCCGATGGCTTTGAGGTAGTTGCAACCCTTGCTCAAGAGGTCCGGGTCTTTTTCGGGATAGTGGGCTCCCATCTGCTGGACGCCCCGTTGCGCGTTGTCGTGGCGAATCATGGAGGTATCGCTGATGTCTTCGTCTAGACGATCGAGATAAAAGCCAAGCACGCCAAACAGTGCGTTGTCCTGGCTGACCGTTCGTAGCGACTGTTGCCATTGCGCCACGCTTACCCGCTTGAAACAGTGTCCCGCGCGGCTGAAGGCATCCAAGTAGTGCGCCCAGCTCAACGGCTGTGGGTTGTGCAGGTTGAAGACACGCCTATCGGCTTGAAAACGGCCGCAATGGAACGCGATGAAGCGAGCAAGGAAGTCCACTGGCATCAGGTCGAAGTTCAACGTCAGTCGCGGTAGCAGACCCAGCTGCAGTGATCCCTTGAGCATCAGCATCAGACGGTTTTTCTGCGGCTGGCAGACGCCCGTGAGGCTGTTGAAACTGATGTTGCCGGGGCGATGGATGTTCACCCAGGCTCCGCGCTCCACTGCCCGTCCCAATTGCCGCTCGGCGACCCATTTGGACAGGTTGTAGCCATTCTTGATGTACAGCGGCAGTGTGGTCGCGGCGGGCGCTTCGAGGACATAGCCTTGGGCGTCGACGCTGCTCGAAGCTGACAGCGTCGAGATGAAGTTGAAGACTTTCTTGCAGTGCGTCTCGCACAGGCGCAGGCATTCGAGTATGGGGTCAACGTTGTCCTTGGTCAGTGACGCGTAGTCCCTCACGTGGTTGACCTGAGCCGCGTTGTGTACCAACACACCAAAATTTTTGGCGAGGGTCTCATAGGTATCGTTGGCCAAACCCAATCGAGGCAGGCTGACGTCGGCAGCAAGTACGTTCACCCTGCTCAGGTCCAGGTGTTCCAGGCGATATTCGCGCAATGCTTGGGTGAATCGCGCCATTGCCGATTGTCCGGGTTCATCGCGTACCAGGCACGCCACTTCAGTTGCTCCAGTGGCCAGCAATGCTTCGACGATATGGACACCCACAAAGCTGTTGGCCCCTGTAACGATCACTTTGTGCGGATCGCCCATGCAAGCATCGGGCAGCGTAGTGAGTGGCCACTCTTGTTGAGCGTCGCAGATCGCTTGGTTGGAGGGGGCTTCGGGTCGTTCGCCGTTTTCCACCCATGTTGCGAGCGTACGAATCGTCGGAGCCTCAATGAAGTGGTTCAACGAGAAGTTACGCCCGAACTGTTCGCGAAAACGCAGTAAAAGAGTCGACAACAAAATCGAATGGCCACCGAGGTCGAAGAAGCTTTCGTCGATAGACAATTCACCTACGGGCAACGCCAGCAGCTCAATCCACAAATGGGCCAGCTGAAGTTGCAGCGGAGTTTGTGCAGCGCTGTGTGAAGTCGGCACCGTGGGTTGGAGAGGCAGCGCCAGCAACGCGTCGCGGTCGACTTTACCGTTGCTGGTACACGGCATACGAGGCAATACCTCCCAGAAGCTGGGCTGCATGTAGTCAGGCAGCCACTGTCGCGCGTGTTGCTGCAGGGCCGTCAGGGTGGCGCCTGATTCAGGTTGGGCTACAAAGCCACGGATCCTGCGGTCACGGTCGATCACCACCGCTACCTGGCGATACATCCGGCTGTTGCGCAAGCACTGTTCAATCTCCCGGGGTTCGACCCGGAAACCACGGATTTTCACCTGATCATCACACCGCCCTCCCAATGCGATTCCAGCGGCAGTCCACTGTGCCAGGTCGCCGCTACGGTAGGCCCTCAGGGGCGGGCATCCGGGTACCGCCAACTCCACGAAAGAACTGGCAGCCTTTGATGGGGCGTTCACATACCCCAGGCTTACTCCTGGCCCGATGATATACAGCTCACCCAGCACCTCTTCATCCACTGGTTGCAGGTGTTCATCGAGGATCAGCACCTGGCTGTTGGCGATGGGGAGGCCGACGTTGCGATTGCTGTCACTGGGATGCAGCATCCGATGGGTGACCAGCACCGTGGCCTCCGTAGGCCCGTAGAGGTTATGGAACTGGCACTGCGCTGACAGGCGTTCGATTACATGCGGCTCGCACATATCTCCACCCGTCAGCAGGTGCATCAGGCCAAGCGGCCGATCAGGCGGCAGGATGCTCAGTAGCGCTGGCGGAAGAAAGGCATGGGTGATGCGCTGCCGATGAAGCAAATCCAGCAGCTGTAGAGGGTCTTGTCGTTGCTCTGCACTGGGGATAATCAGCGTGGCGCCCGCGATCAGCGCGGGGAAAATATCGATCAGCGATGAATCGAAGCTCAATGGCGAGAACTGCAGGACGCGGCTCTGTTCATCCAGGCTCATACAGGACCTGAACCAGGCGGTGAAGTGTGCCAGGTTGGCTTGGCTGAGCAACACGCCTTTGGGTTGGCCCGTGGTGCCTGATGTAAAGAGCATCATGCAGGGGGCATCGACATGAGGCTGAAAGTGCGCCAATGGGCGTGTGATCCGGGCGTTCCGGTAGTCGCTGCTGCTGACATCCAATGAAGCCAAACTGCCGCGTAATGGATGCCGGCCGGCGTCGAGCAATACCCGAGCGCCTGCGCTTTCGAGCAGGGTCTGATGGCGGTGGGCAGGGTGATCAGGATCCAGCGGTAGGTACACTGCGCCACAACCCAACACCGCAAGAATGCTGGCATACAGTTCGACAGATTTTGCCAGGCACACACCGACCACTGCTGACGGCTGCGCAGTCCCCAGCAAGGGGCGTAACCGCTGCTGGATCGCCGAGGCGTGAGCATGAAGCTGACGGTAAGTCACCTCGCTGGCACCCATGTTCAGTGCAGAACGATGTGCGAAAGCGTGAAAGCTCGCCTGCAACCGATTGATCAATGACAACCGGGCTTCCTCAATCACTGCTGGGTCTGCGGTATGGTTGAACCGGTGGACGAATGCCAGCGCCTCAAGCACTTCCAGGCCTTGTTCAGGCCAGTCGTTGGCGACGCCGCTCAACGTGAAATGTCCAGGATCCCGTGAGAAGCCACTGACGTGCAGCGCGACCCATTCCACCAACGCTTGGGTTACCTGCCGATGGAGCCGCTGGCCATTACCTGTGGGCTCGTCGGCGATGTTCAGTACTGCCATTAACTGCCGGTCAGGCCCATAGGCGCGCAGTTGCAGGGCGGGTAGCCCGAAGTCGGTTACTGGTCCGACACCCAGGCGCAGGCTAAATACTGTAGCGTGATCGGTCTGTTCCCGTAGCGACTGACTGCCGTCGTCGATACACAGGTCAATGCCTTTATCGCTCGAGATATGCCCATACTTTTCCAGTTCCTGCCTGACTGCGCGCAAGGCGCTGGTGTCGCCGGCAAAGCGGATGGTCAGTCGCCTCATGTCATCCTCCCGGACACTGGCAAGTAATCGTTCATCGCTTGCGCCACACTCGGTGTTTGCAGCAAACCGCTTTGCTGCAGGAAGCCAAGGATATTGCCCATCAATGGATGCTGGCGGGTGATGGGGAAAGCCAGTGCAGCGACTTCATCCTGTAATGCGCCGCGCAGGCGGGCGCCGATGTCGAGATGTTCGATCAAGTACAGGTCGAAGTGTTTTTGCAGGTCGTTCGTCAGGTACTGGGCCAGGAGAGTCGGTAGCACCTTGGCAATGCTATTGCGGTCTTCCGCGCTCGCGGCCTGCCAATACAAGCGTACAAGCCGAACCCAGAACTGCGCGTGGCGGCCTTCATCGAACAGGTGATCGGCCATCAAGCCGCGGATGGAGGCTTTGACGCTGGTGTCTTTGGAGAACGCGGCCACGTCGTGGGTCACAGTGTTTTCGGCAATGGCCACACCAATCAGCGCGACGGCATCGCGCAGGTGAGCTGGCGCCTGTGCCTGTGCCGCGGGCAGCGCACGGCTCAATTCGATTTCCCTGGGCAGTTCCAACGGTTGTATGCCGGTCATGGCCACGGTTTGCTGCAGGAAATCCAGCGCAACCAATGCGTGGTAGTCCTCGTCCACCACGACGGTCATTGCATCAACGCGGCAGATCAGCGGGAAGTGCACCGAGAAGCGATTCTTGGCGATGCTGCGTGCAGTCTCGTCGACGATCTCGGTCTCGAATATCACCACGTCGTTGATGAATTTGTAGAAGCTCTGCACCAGTACAAAATCGCGCCACTGCGAACAGTGTTCAAGAAAGGTCGCAGTGAGTACCAAGGGCTGGCGGCACAGGGGATAGATCAGCTTGTCATCGCTCTCCAGCAACCGGCGCGGTCGTGTGCGGATGGTTGCGCGGCGCTCCCACTCGTGGGCAATGGGTTGGTAGTCGCTGGTGTTCATGGGTGCACCTCTTGCAGCGAGGCCCGAAGCTCATCCCAGAACACGATTCGGCTTTGCACGGCCGCGAGTGCGGCGTCGTTGGCCTGTTGCGGATATGTCGGGTCAGCGCTGGCGAGGTGATCGAGCAACCGCACTGCCGCTGGCCCGTGATCCTTGGCGTCCAGTTCGACGTGGCGCTTGAGGTACGCGTACAAGGTAGGCGCCTGGCGGTGGATGAACTCATCAGATTGCAGGATGCGCTCGAACATTCCTGGGATCACATGCTCGCGACCGTACAAGAATGTGGCCGCTACACAATGGGTGGGCGCATTCAACGCAAGGTGCATTGTGTCGTTGACGAAGCGGCTCACGCCGGGCAGCACCTCGACCTCTTGCAAGGCGGCCGTGGCTCCCAGGCCTTGACGTTGCAGCGCAACGAAGTGGCTGATGGACGAGGTACTGGCGCCCACTTCCACCATGGACTCCAAATACAGTTCGAAATGGCTGCAATAGCCTTGCACGGGGTGTTCGTCTGACTCTTCACTCAGCACGATCTCGTTAATCAGCCGCGCTGCCTGCGGGTCTGCAGGTGGCAGCCAGGGCAGGCGAGTACAGGTCAGGTCCTGTTGCAGGCGCTTGGCGAGCGTCATGAAATCCCAGACTGCAAACACATGACTTTCCATAAAAAGTTGCAACTTGCGCAATGAAGTTATTTCTGAAAATAACGGATGGTTGCATAACTGCAGTGTTGCTGTTTCAAGTAACGGTTGATGCATGGTTGATGCCTATAAATTGTTGCGTCTGCTGTGAAAAAAACAGCGATGAGTGTGTTGTGGCTAGAAAGTGTGCAGGTACACGTCAGCTGCCGGCGCGCGGGAACGCCTAACGGTGAGCGCTGCCACGCCGAACGGAGTGCTTTAGTAATAAAAGATGATAAACGTATTAGATAAGTTGGCGAGCATATAAATATGTTAGAAGTTTATTCTAAATAATATATGTTGTAAGTTGGTTGCTGGTGTCGCGGTGGGAAGTTTCTTATGTGGGGCACTAACTTGAGTTAGTGCCCGGCACTACTGGTGGTCGGACAAGAGCGTTCAAAACGTTACTGCGTGACTTTCTTGCCGTGAGCATCCAAGCCATTGAGATACGCCGTGATCACCTCCATGCCTCGCATCAAGTGATTGCGCAGCGTCAGGATGCTTTCCTGGGTTTTCTTCTGCGCCACCAAATTCAGCAATTCACGGTGATCCTCCTGGGACGTCTCGCCCAGCCCCATAGCCTCAAGGTTGTAGCGCAGGAAACGCTCTTCCTCGTTCAACCCGTGCTCGACCAATTTCAGCAGCCGCTGGTTCGGCGCTTTGCCATAGAGCGCCATGTGAAACAGGCGATTGAGGCGTCCAATTTCGGCGTAGTTCTTTTCCTGTTCGAGGGCACAAATGAAGGCCTCCGCTTCCACGATATCGGCTTCGGTGAGCAAGGGAATCGACAGGCGCAGCGCTTCAGACTCCAGCAACATCCGCAGTTCATAGGTCTCGGCTGAATTGTCTTCGATCAACGGTGCAACAACGGCGCCCTTGTGGGTGACCACATGCAGCAGTGACTGGGCCTCCAGCTGGCGCAAGGCTTCACGCACCGGCATGCGGCTGACCCCGAACAGGCTGGCCAACTCCTGTTGGCGCATGGCAGTACCGCAGGGCAACCGGCCATCCAGGATGGCGTTGCGCAAGGTTTCTTCAATCACGGAGCGCGCGAGATGGGCGGGAATAGGTCCGCTGATCTTGATGCTGTTCAAAGGGGTCGGCTTCTGCGTCACGGTTACGCTATCCTCCTTATTAGAATGGGGGTGGCTAATTGGATCCAATGCACACTAGAGACTGACCGCAAGCTTGTCAAACGGGCACAGTTTCGGCTTGTAAGCGTTTCAACAAGGCGCTCCCGGCGCCCACAGCCAGCATTAATGACACCTTACACAGCCAGGTTCATCCAGCCTGCTTCAAGCGCCGATAATGGCCGCATCAAGTGCTATGGACTGAACACTTCGCCGCCGTGGTTTATTCCCCCTTAGCCAATTCGACATGGGGGCGGGCAGGAACATTCCCGCATATCGATATTCATTAACGGTATTTAAATAGCCGTTCTTATATCTATAAAGTCACTCTCCTGTCTGACCGGGAGTGACCTCATGTCCGCCACCTCTACTGTTCCAACAGCGACCGCTGCCGCCCAAAGCTTCGAGATTAGTCCATTGCCCGGCAGTGTTGGCGCCGAGATCATTGGCCTGGACTTGTCGCAACCAGTCAACGACCAGGATTTCGCGCGCATCCACCGTGCGCACCTGGACCATCATGTCGTGGTGTTCCGCGACCAGCGCATCACCCCTGAGCAGCAAATCACCTTTAGTCGCCGCTTCGGTGTGCTGCAGATCCACGTGCTCAAGCAATTCCTGCTGGCCAACCACCCGGAAATCCTGATCGTTTCCAACATCATCGAAAACGGTCAATCCATCGGCCTGGGAGACGCCGGCAAATTCTGGCATTCGGATCTGTCCTATAAAGAACTGCCGAGCCTGGGCTCGATGCTTCACGCCCAAGAGCTGCCCTCTGAAGGTGGCGACACCTTGTTCGCCGATATGCATAAGGCTTGGGACCAACTGCCCGAGCACCTGCGCAAAGCCGTGGAGGGCCGCAACGCCGCGCATTCCTACACCGCGCGTTACAGCGAAACCAAATTCGAAGGCAACTGGCGCCCCACACTGACCCCCGAGCAGCTTGCCCAGGTTGCGGAGGTGGTGCACCCCATCGTGCGTACCCACCCGGAGAACGGCCGCAAAGCGCTGTTCGTCAGTGAGGGTTTCACCACACGCATTGTCGGTCTGCCGGAAGACGAAAGTCGCGACCTGCTGGCCCAGCTTTACGCCCACAGCGTGTTGCCGCAAAACATCTACCGCCACCCATGGCAGCCCCACGACCTGGTGTTCTGGGACAACCGCTCGCTGATTCACCTGGCTGCCGGTTGCCCTAGTCATCTGCGCCGCAAGCTGTTTCGCACCACCATCCAGGGCGACGCGCCTTTCTGATTCGGAGCATGACCATGTCCAGGAAAATACCCTTCGCACGGCTGGCCGCGACTGTCGGCCTGGGTGTCAGCCTGCTGGCTGGCAGCCTTGTTGCACCGACAGCCGCGCAGGCCGAAGGCGAGATCCGTATCGCCGAACAGTTCGGCATCGTGTACCTGTTGCTCAACGTGGTGCGCGACCAGAACCTGATCGAAAAATACGGCAAGCAGGAAGGCATCGACATCAAGGTCGACTGGACTCAGCTGTCCGGCGGCGCCGCCGTCAATGACGCGCTGCTCTCCGGTTCCATCGATATTGCCGGTGCCGGCGTCGGCCCGCTGCTGACCATCTGGGACCGCACCCACGGCAAGCAGAACGTCAAGGCCGTCGCGTCCCTGGGTAACTTCCCGTACTACCTGGTGAGCAACAATCCCAAGGTCAAGACCATCGCCGATTTCACTGAGAAGGACCGCATTGCGGTGCCTGCGGTCGGCGTTTCTGTGCAGTCGCGCTTCCTGCAATACGCCGCCGCCAAACAGTGGGGCGACAAGGAATTCAATCGACTCGACAAATACACCGTTGCCGTCCCGCACCCGGATGCCACGGCAGCCCTGATCGCTGGCGGCACCGAGCTGACCGGGCATTTTTCCAACCCGCCGTTCCAGGACCAGGCCCTGGCTAACCCGAACGTGCATGTGGTGCTGAACACCTATGACTTGCTCGGCCCGAACTCACCGACGGTGCTGTTCGCCACTGAGAAATTCCGCAATGACAATCCGAAAACCTACAAGGCATTCATCGAGGCGTTGACCGAAGCCGCGCAGTTTGCCCAGAACGACAAAGGGGCTGCGGCCGACACCTATATCCGCGTGACCAAGGCCAAGATTGACCGTGCCGAGCTGCTGAAAATCATCGACAACCCGCAGTTCGAATTCAGCGTCACGCCCAAGAATACTTATCCGCTGGCGGAATTCCTCTACCGCGTCGGTGCCATCAAGAACAAGCCTGAATCGTGGAAGGACTACTTCTTCCAGGATGCCAAGCCCCTGCAAGGAAGTTGAAATGAACGCGCCCTTGCAAGGCCACACGGCCAGCAACCTGAACACCGCCTTGCCGTTACTGGCGGTGGATAACGTCAGCCTGGAATACCGCACCCCCGAGCGCGTGGTGCGGGCCACCCATCAGGTGAGTTTCGAAATCGATCCCGCCGACCGCTACGTGCTGCTCGGTCCGTCGGGCTGTGGCAAATCCACCTTGCTCAAGTCCATCGCCGGGTTTATCAAGCCCTGCGAAGGTGAGATCCGTCTGCTGGGGCAAAAGGTCGAGCAACCGGGCCCGGACCGCATCGTGGTGTTTCAGGAGTTCGACCAACTGCCGCCGTGGAAAACCGTCAAACAGAACGTGATGTTTCCACTGTTGGCCTCGAAAACCTTGAAGCGCGCCGAAGCCGAAGAGCGCGCGCTGCACTACCTCGACAAAGTTGGCCTCACGGCGTTTGCCGACGCCTATCCCCACACGCTTTCCGGCGGGATGAAGGCCCGTGTCGCCATCGCCCGTGCCTTGGCCATGCAGCCGAAAATCCTGTTGATGGATGAGCCCTTCGCCGCCCTCGACGCCCTGACCCGGCGCAAGATGCAGGAAGAACTGCTGCTGCTTTGGGAAGAAGTGCGCTTCACCTTGTTGTTCGTGACTCACTCCATCGAAGAAGCGCTGGTGGTGGGCAACCGTATCCTGTTGCTGTCGCCTCATCCGGGTCGCGTGCGCGCGGAAATCCACAGCCATCAATACGACCTGCACAGCCTCGGTGGCGTGGAGTTCCAGGCGTCGGCGCGACGCATTCATCGCTTGCTGTTCGATGAAGCGCCCGAGGCCGAGCGTGAGCTGGGTTTCGCTGACATCCGCATCGCGTATTAAGGGGAACATCCATGCGCCAGGAATATGAAATCACGCTCGAACCACTGCTCAGCGTTCCCGTGGAGCGCGAGCTGCCCCTGCGTCAACGCCTGTGGCAACAAGGCTGGCTGCGCAAGGGCTTGATCCTGATCGTGCTTGCGGTCCTGTGGGAAGCGGTTGCGCGATATCAGAACAATGATCTGCTGTTGCCGAGCTTCCTGCAGACATCGGCTGCACTTTATGACGGCCTGCTTAGCGGCGAACTGCTGAGCAAGGTGAGCATTTCGCTGGTGGTACTGATCAAGGGTTACCTGATCGGCATCGTGCTGGCGTTCGCCCTGACCACTTTGGCGGTGTCGACCCAACTGGGCCGCGACCTGTTGAGTACGCTGACCTCAATGTTCAACCCGCTGCCCGCCATCGCCTTGTTGCCGCTGGCGCTGCTGTGGTTCGGCCTGGGGCAGAACAGCCTGATTTTCGTGCTGGTGCATTCGGTGTTGTGGGCGCTGGCACTCAATACTTACTCGGGGTTCCTTGGCGTGTCCGAAACCCTGCGCATGGCCGGTCGCAACTATGGCCTCAAGGGCATGCGGTTTGTGCTGTTCATCCTGATTCCGGCGGCGCTGCCGTCGATCCTGGCGGGGCTCAAGATCGGCTGGGCATTTGCCTGGCGCACGCTGATCGCCGCCGAGCTGGTCTTCGGCGCCACCAGCGGCAAGGGCGGCCTGGGCTGGTACATCTTCCAGAACCGCAACGAGCTGTACACCGATAAGGTGTTTGCCGGGCTGGCGGTGGTGATCCTGATCGGTTTGTTGGTGGAAAACCTGGTGTTTGATACCTTCGAGCGTCTGACAGTGAAGCGCTGGGGCATGCAGCGTTGATTACGCGCAATCGTAAGAATCGTCGTTTTTAAATAGGAATGGTTGCTCTTTGCCCTGTCCGGCTTTGATAATCCCGCCCGAATTCGGCGCCGCGATGGCGTCGAACCGGTTTAGTAAAGGGATTTACGACTATGCGTTTTTTTGTCTTGGCAGCGGCTTTGTTGTTATCGACCTCGGTGTTGGCCGAGTTCGTCCCCGAAGCGGTGTCCATGCCCAAGCCCACCTACCCCTCGTACTTGATCAGCCTCCCGGGGCACGCACGCATTAACTTGAACATCCACAGCGACGGTTCGGTCAGCGATGTAAAAGCGCTTAGCGCCACCAAGCCTGAGTTCGGCACAGCCGCCGTGGAGGCGGCCAAGCAATGGCGTTTCAAACCCTGGACAGTGAATGCCGACCAGCCAGCGGTGATCAACGCGTTGAACGAGATGATTTTTACGCCTGAAGCACCCAGAACGAAAAGCTCTCAGCTTTCGTTCATGGAAACGACCTATCAATCCTGCGGCGCACTGAACGAAGAATTCAGTGCATTCCGCCGCGACCATCCCTCCCGCCCGCTCGTACAAATGAAGAGTTTTGCCATCACCCGTGTAGCAGTGATGTTCCCGGCGTTAAGCGGTAAAAGTGACTACAACGAAGGCCTGGTCAGAGCCGACGAGCTGGAAAATGCCTTGCCGGATATCGTGCGCAAGTGCCAGGCTCACCCCAAATCCACCTACGCGAAATACCTGCCCCGCAACCTGAGGCGCTACCTGTAAAGCCTGCTACGATTGCGCTCAATTCACTCCCTGTTGATCACGAGTGCTTGGCATGCAACTACCGGACATGAACCTGCTGGTCGCCCTCGACGCTTTGCTCGACGAAGGCAGCGTGGTCGGCGCCGCGCGCCGCATGAACCTCAGCCCGGCGGCCATGAGCCGCACCCTTACGCGAATCCGCGAAGCGGTGGGTGACCCGATCCTGGTGCGCGCCGGTCGCGGCCTGGTGCCGACGCCCAAGGCCCTGCAGTTGCAAGGCCAGGTACGCAACGTGGTGGAACAGGCGGCGCTGCTGTTCCGTTCGGCAGACCAAGTGGATTTGAGCACGTTGCGCCGACGCTTCAGCGTACGCGCCAATGACTTTTTCATCGGTGTGTATGGCGGTCGCCTGTTCGACACCATGGAGCGCATGGCCCCGCTGTGCGAGCTGTGCTTCGTGCCCGAAGGCGACACCGACGACGAAGCCCTGCGTGAAGGCCGATTGGATTTGCGTGTGAGCAACACAATGCCGGTCACCCCCGAAGTGAAGGTGCAGAACCTGTTCTCCACCACCTTCGTCGGTTTGGCGCGGGAAGACCACCCGTTGTTCGACGAAGAAATCACCGCTGCACGCTTCGCCAGCTATTCCCATATCAGCATCTCGCGGCGCGGCATTGCCCGTGGGCCGATCGACACCGCGCTGAATGCCCAGGGCCTGGAGCGCCGCGTGGCGATGATCGCGCCTGGCTTTCACGGCGCGATGTTCATGCTGCCCGATTCCGACCTGCTGCTGCCGGTGCCCAAGGAAGCGCTGTTGAGCGCCAATCGCCTGAAACTGCCTCTGCGCTCGTTCGCGTTGCCGATCTCCCTGCCGACGCTGGTCTTGGCCCAATCCTGGCACCCGCGATTCGACAAAGACCCTGCCCACAAATGGCTGCGCGAGACCATGCGCGAGAGTTGCCACGCCACCTGGCTTGAAGCGCAGCCAGTCTGATCATTGCGCCTGACGCACTTATATCCTTCCAACAAGTAACTTTTTGTCATGTGTGTGCCTGATTAAACTGCTCAGGTATTTAACATTTCGAGTTACCTGTTCATGACCTCCCTCGCTGCCCCCACCCTTGCGGCCGCAGCCACACCCACTGCCATGACCCCACCCGTATTCGGCCCGCGCATCATCATCGGGCTGATCGGCGTGTTGCTGGCGGTGCTGGTTTCCGGCCTCAACGAGATGGTCACCAAAGTGGCCCTCGCGGATATCCGCGGTGCGCTGTACATCGGCTTTGACGAAGGCACCTGGCTGGTCGCGGCCTACACCGCGACTTCCGTGGCGGCCATGGCGTTTGCGCCCTGGTGTTCGGTGACCTTTTCGCTACGTCGCTTCACGCTGTGCGCCATCGGACTGTTCACCGTGCTGGGCATCTTGTGTCCGTTCGCGCCCAACTACGAAAGCCTGTTGCTGCTGCGCACCGTGCAAGGCCTGGCCGGTGGCGCGCTGCCGCCGATGCTGATGACCGTGGCCCTGCGTTTCCTGCCGGCCAACGTCAAGCTGTACGGCTTGGCCGGCTACGCGCTCACGGCCACTTTCGGCCCGAGCCTCGGCACGCCCCTGGCGGCGCTGTGGACCGAGTACGTCGGCTGGCAGTGGGCGTTCTGGCAAATCGTCGCGCCGTGCCTGCTGGCCATGGTTGCCGTGGCCTACGGCCTGCCGCAGGATCCGCTGCGCCTGGAGCGCTTCCAGCAGTTCAACTGGCGTGGCTTGCTGCTGGGCTTCCCGGCGATCTGCATGCTGGTCATCGGCATCCTGCAAGGCAATCGGCTGGACTGGTTCGAGTCGGGCCTGATCACCTTCCTGTTGAGTGGCGGCAGCGTAATGCTGGCGCTGTTCATGGTGAATGAATGGTCGCAGCCGATACCGTTCTTCAAATTGCAGATGCTTGGCCTGCGCAACCTGTCATTCGCCCTGATTGTGCTGGCGGGCGTGCTGATGGTGCTGACCTCGGTGATCATCATCCCGTCGAGCTTCCTCGCCCAGGTCCAGGGTTACCGTCCGCTGCAAACCGCGCCGGTGATGCTGCTGATGGCGATCCCACAGTTGATCGCGCTGCCGCTGGTGGCGGCGCTGTGCAACCTGCGCTGGGTCGATTGCCGTTGGGTGCTGGGGATCGGACTGGGCATGTTGGTGCTGTGCTGCGTGGGCAGTGCGCACCTGACCTCGGAGTGGATTCGCGACGATTTCTATGGCCTGTACCTGTTGCAGATTTTCGGGCAACCGATGGCCGTGTTGCCGCTGCTGATGCTTTCCACCGGCAGCATCCAGCCCATGGACGGGCCGTTCGCGTCCGCCTGGTTCAACACCATCAAGGGCCTGGCCGCCGTGATAGCTACCGGCGTACTCGACACCTTGACCACCCAACGCCTGCACTTTCACTCGACCATGTTGGTCGACCGCCTGGGCAATTCGCCCCTGGCCGACGGTGACGCGCCGGGCCTGGCGCACCGCCTGCACGAGCAGGCCGTGGTGCTGACTTCTTCGGATCTGTACTACGTCATGGCCGCGGTCGCGGTGGCGTTGATCCTGCTGATTTTCTGGATGCCCACGCGGATCTTTCCGCCCCGCGCACCGACTTGATAGAAAGGACTGTTCATGAAACGCAAAGACAAAATTGCCGTCTCCGTCATCGCCGTATTTGCCGTCGGCGTGTTGGTGTACCTGGTCGCGCCGGGCGTGCTGGGCAGCAAGCGCCAGACCACCAACGACGCCTTCGTCGCCGCTGACTTCACCTTGGTGGCGCCGCGCGTGGCCGGCTTTATCAAGGAGGTGCTGGTGGAAGACAACCAGCGCGTCAAGGCCGGGCAACTGCTGGCGCTGATCGACGACCGCGATTTCCGCGCTGCCGCCCAGGCGGCCGACGCCGATACCTTGGTCGCCCAGGCCCAACTGAAAAACGCCACGGCGACCCTGGAGCGGCAAAGTTCGGTCATCGCCCAGGCCCAGGCCACCGTCGCGGCGGATCGCGCCGAAATGGCCTTCGCCGAACACGAACTCAATCGCTACAACCACCTCGCCGGAGTCGGCGCCGGCACCGTGCAGAATGCCCAGCAAGCCAAGACCCGCATCGACCAGGCCACCGCGCGATTGGCCAATGCCACGGCCGTGCTGGCGGCGGAACGCAAGCAAGTGGAAATCCTCACCGCCCAGCGTGATGCCGCCGAAGGTGGGCTCAAACGCGCCCAAGCCGCGCTGGAACTGGCCAGTTTTCAACTGTCGTACACGCGCATCGTCGCGCCGGTGGATGGCATGGTCGGCGAGCGTGCAGTGCGGGTGGGCGCCTATGTGACGCCGGGCAGCAAGATCCTCGCGGTCGTGCCGCTGGAAGAGGCCTATGTGGTCGCCAACTTCCAGGAAACCCAGCTTTCCCATATGCATGCCGGCCAAGCCGTACAGGTGCGTGTCGACAGCCTCGACGGTGAATTGCTCAACGGTCATCTGGAGAGCCTCGCGCCCGCGACGGGCGTAACGTTTGCCTCGGTCAAGCCGGACAACGCCACCGGTAACTTCACCAAGGTGGTGCAGCGCATTCCGGTGAAGATCGTCCTCGAACCCAACCAGGCGCATATCGAGCGTCTGCGGGTCGGCATGTCGGTGGAAGCCAGCGTCGACACCTCGCCGGCCGCGCAGCAGCGCGAGGTGGCCCAGCAATGAAACGAGTGGCCTGGCTCACCTTGAGCCTCATCAGCCTGAGCGCCTGCACGGTCGGTCCGGACTTCCACACGCCCCAGAGCCCGCAAGTGACCCAGTGGAGCGCGCCCCAGGGCCGCCAGGCCGCCAGCCGTGCGGTCAGCGATCCGTTGCAGGAACGCTGGTGGGACGTGTTCCACGATGAACAACTCTCGGCGCTTACACGCCGCGCGCTCACCGATAACCTCGACCTGAAATTGGCGAGCAGTCGCCTGCAACAAAGCCGCGCGGTACGCCAGGTGACCACCGCCGAGCGTTATCCGAACGTCAATGCCACGGGTGACTACCAGCGCGAACGCAACAGCGGCAAAGGCTTGAGCGACCCGTCCGGCAACAATGGCCGTTCGGCGTTCAATCAGTGGGACATGGGCTTCTCCGCTTCCTGGGAGCTGGACTTCTGGGGCCGCGTCAAACGCGAAACCGAAGCCGCTGACGCCACCCTGCAAGTGGCCGAAAACGATCGTCGCGCGGTGCTGTTGTCAGTGTTGGCAGAGACCGTCCAGGACTACATCCAACTGCGCGGCGTGCAAAACACCCGCGCCGTCACCGAGCAGAACCTCGATGTTGCCCGCCACAGCCTCAAGCTGTCGCAGTTGCGCTTGGCGGACGGTGTGGCGACGGACCTGGACGTAGCCGAAGCCGCCGCTCAAGTCGCCGCCATCGAGGCGCGCCTGCCGGATCTGCAACAGCGCCAGGACCAGCTCATCAACGCCCTCAGCCTGTTGATGGGCGAGCCGCCACAAGCCCTGCACGCGCAGTTGTCCAAGGACGCCGCGGTGCCGCAAACCCAGCGCCAGATCGCGATTGGCTTGCCGTCGGAGCTGGCCGAACGCCGTCCGGATATTCGCCAGGCCGAGGCGCGTTTGCACGCCGCCACTGCGAGCATCGGTGTGGCCAAGGGCGATTTCTACCCGCGCATTACCTTGTCTGGCAGCCTCGGCTCCCAGGCCATGCAACTGTCGGATTTTGGCTCCTGGGGATCCCGCGCCTTTGCCTTCGGCCCGCAGTTCAGCTTGCCGCTGTTCAATGGCGGGCGCCTGCAAGGCATGTTGAACCTGCGTGAAGCCCAGCAACAGGAAGCGGCGCTGGCGTACCAGCAAACCGTGCTGCGCGCCTGGCATGAAATCGATGACCAACTGACCCGCTACAACGCCAGCCAACTGCGCCGCGACAGCCTTGCCGAAGCCGTGCGCCAGAACCAGATTGCCCTGCGCACCGCGCAGCAGCAGTACGTTGAAGGCGTGGTGGATTTCGTCAACGTACTCACCGTGCAAAGCGCGCTGCTGGCCACGCAAGAGCAGTGGGTGGAAAGCTCGACGGGCGTTTCGCTGGCGATGGTTGGCCTGTACAAAGCGTTGGGCGGCGGCTGGGAATCGGTGTACCCGCTGCAAACCGCCGGACGCTAAGTACAAAGAGTTTTTGTCAGTCGCTAAATAAACTGTAATGATAATTGCTCTCAATAGTGTATCTGAGCTTTTTCATGGACAGCGCGACTGACGGCCAGCAACAGCTTCACCTCCTGTATCGCGACCATCACGGTTGGCTGCAAGGCTGGCTGCGCAAGCGCCTGGGCGATCGCGAGCACGCGGCTGACGTGGCGCAGGACACCTTCCTGCGCCTGCTGGTGTCCGGACGTTTCCCCGGTGACAAGGAAAGCCGCAGCTACCTGGCGCAGATCGCTCGCAACCTGGTGATCGACCAGTGGCGCCGCCTGCGCATCGAGCGCGCCTACCTGGAAAGCATCGCGCACCTGCCCGAGCCGGAATCTCCGTCCCTGGAAACCCGCGCGCTGATCCTCGAAACCCTGATGCAGATCGACGCCATGCTCGACCGCATGCCCGACAACGTGCGCCAGGCGTTTTTGCTGTCGCAGTTCGAAGGCCTGAGTTATGCACAGGTCGCTGAGCGCTTGGATGTCTCCATTAGCTCGGTGCAGAAGTACATGACCCGCGCCATCGTCGCCTGCTACCAAGTGGCCTACGCCGAATGAGACACGACGCACCCATCGCCCCGGCGATTGTCGAGCAGGCCAGCGAATGGCTGATGCTGCAATGGGGCGGCGACCTGCAAGGCGAACAACGCCTGGCCTTTGCCCGTTGGCAGGCTGCAGACCCGGAGCATCGTCGGGCCTGGCAGCGTTTGCAGCAGCTGCAGCACACCCTCGGCAGCGTGCCTGCCGACAGCGCCCGCGCGGTGTTGCGCGACACCCCGGATACGCAGCGCCGCGCTGCGCTCAAGCTGCTCGGCCTGCTGTTGGTGGCTGGTGGTAGCGGCTACTTGGTGCAACGCAGCGAACCCTGGCAAGCCGCCTTCGCGCAATACCGCACCCGCACCGGCGAGATTCGCCACGTCACCCTCAGCGATGGCACGCGCCTGGACCTCAACAGCGACAGCGCGGTCGACCTGCGTTTCAGCGCCAGTGAGCGGCGTATCCGCCTGATCCGCGGCGAGATCCTGTTGACCAGCGGCCACGACCCCGTCCGCCCGTTGATCGTCCAAACCCCAGCGGGCGATGTGCAGGCGCTGGGCACCCGCTTTAACGTGCGCGAACAGGCCGATGGCAGCCGTGTCGACCTGTACGAAGGTCGCTTGCGAGTGACCCCGATACAGGGCGTAGCCGTGCAGATGAACGCCGGTGAAAGCCTGTGGTTCAACCAACGCCAAAGCGCGTCGCAGGCGGCGGTGAGCGCCAATGCCAGCAGTTGGACCGAGCACCGCCTGATCGCCGAGCGCCAGCCGTTGGGCGAATTCGTGGCGCAACTGAGTCGTTACCGTCCGGGGCTGCTGCGCTGTGATCAGGCGGTGGCCGGTCTGCTGCTGACGGGCGTGTTTCCGCTGAACGATACCGACGCCATCCTCGCCGCGCTGGAGCGATCGTTGCCGGTCCAGGTGCAGGCGGTCACGCGCTACTGGGTGACGATCAAGGCACGGGCCTGAAAATTTTTTCACCTGCGCTTGTCGGTTTTTGCATCCCGCTCGGGATACCTCTTGAAAGCCAATCAAGAAGCGATCTCACGGGGAGTCCTGCAATGCCGCACCACCCAATCCAACCCTTGGCCCGCGCCCTGCGCCGTGGCGTGTTTGTCAGCCTGTTGGCGACGGTGCCGATGGTGCCGACGCTGGTCCATGCCGAAGAAAGTACCGAAGCGCTGCGCAGCTACAACATCCCGGCCGGCAGCCTCGACCAGGCACTGAATCGCTTTGCCAGTGCGTCGGGCATTTTGCTGTCGGTCGACGCGACGCTGACCGAAGGCAAGCGCAGTGCGGGCCTGCAAGGGCGCTATGGGGTCGGGTCGGGTCTGGAGCGGCTGCTGGCGGGCAGCGGCCTAATGGCGATGCAATCCCAGGGTGGTTGGTCGTTGCAGGCGGTTTCCAATGGCGGACCTTTGCAACTGGGCGCCACCCAGATCAGCGGCCAGCCAGCCCAGGAAAGTGCCTGGGGCCCGGTGGACGGGATTGTCGCCACCCGCAGTGCGTCCGGCAGCAAGACCGATTCGGCACTGGTGGAAATCCCCCAGACCATCAACGTGATCACCGCCGCCGAGATCAAGGCGCGCGGCGCGCAAAGCATCACCCAGGCGTTGCTCTACACCCCTGGCATGAGTGCGGGTGGTTTCGCCGACCGCGTGAAGCTGTTCGATGAACCGACCTCGCGCGGCTTCTCACCGACGCCCCTGTACCTCGATGGCCTGCACTTGCCCTACGGCGGTGGCAGCACCGGCGGCGCGTTGCAGATCGAGCCGTATTCCCTGGAACGCATCGAAGTGCTCAAGGGCCCGGCCTCGGTGCTGTTCGGGCAGAACCAGCCCGGCGGCATCGTCAACATGGTCAGCAAGCGCCCCAGCGAAACGCCCATCCACCAAGTGGTGCTGGAAGCGGGCACCTACGAGCACAAAAGCGCGGCCATCGACCTGAGCGGTCCCTTGGATGAGCAAGGGCAGTTTCTGTATCGCCTGACCGGCTTGGCCAATGACGGCCAGGACGAAATCAATTACGTCGAAAACAAACGCCAGTTCATCGCCCCCAGCTTTACCTGGCTGCCCGACGACGACACCCGCGTGACGGTGTTCGCCCAGTACCAGAAAGACAAAGGCGTGCCCGAAGCCCAGGGGTTGCCGGCGTCCGGCACGCTGTGGGCCAACCCCAACGGCAAGATCAAGCGCGACCTGTTTATCGGCGAGCCCGGCGTCAACCAGTACAACCGCGAGCAATACGCGCTGGGCTACGAGATTTCCCATCGCTTGAACGACACCTGGACGCTCAAGCAAAACGCGCGTTACGCCGAGGTCGACGACCGCTACACCGCGCCGTTGCACGGCTACCGTTTCGTCGCCAACCCAACCACTGGCGTACAGGATCAACGCTACCTGCAACGCTTCGGTGTGGACTGGGCGCAGAACAACAAAGTGTTTGGCGTGGACAGCATCGCCCAGGCGGAATTTGATACCGGTGCCTTCTCTCATACGATGATCTTCGGCCTGGACTACTACCATTCCAACTCGCAGTTCCACGGCTTGTACGACCGCAATCCGCCGATCATCGACCTGTTCAAGCCGGTCTACGGCCAGCGCCTGAATTTCGGCCAACCGTACCGCTGGGACCGCACCATCACCCAGACCGGCCTTTACGTGCAGGACCAGATCAAGTGGGACAAATGGGCATTGGTACTGGGCGGGCGCTACGACTGGGCCAACGTCGTCAACAAAGAGCCCTTGGCCGACACCCGGTTCGCCAGCAAAGACCAGGCCTTCACGGGCCGTGCGGGCCTGGTGTACCTGTTCGATAACGGCCTGGCGCCGTTTGTCAGCTACACGGAATCCTTCCTGCCGCTGGCCGGCACTGACGCCAATCAGAAGCCCTTCGAGCCGTCCACCGGCAACCAATATGAAGTCGGCGTGAAGTACCAACCGCCTGGGCAGAAGAGTTTCGTGCAGGTCTCGGTCTATCAACTGGATCAGGAAAACGTGCTCACCACCAACCCGGTCGATACCACCTTCAGTACTCAAAGCGGCGCCATGCGTTCACGCGGCGTGGAAGTGGAAGCCAAGGCCGTCCTCAGCGATGCCTGGGATATCGTCGCGTCGGCTTCGCGCAACGACATCAAATACACCAAGGACAACGACGGCCGCGAAGGTCGCCATCCCGCCGGTATCTCACCGCTGACCGCGTCGATGTGGGTCAACTACAGCGTAATCGGCGACACACCGCTAGCCGGTCTCGGCGCAGGCTTGGGCGTGCGTTACGCTCGCCAGAGCCTGGGTGACTACTACGAAGGCGCCTTTAGCGTGCCTTCCTACAGCGTCTACGACGCCAGCCTGAGCTACGACCTGAGCCGATCGCCGCTGAAACTCAAGGGCGTGAAACTGGCGATGAACGTGCAGAACCTCACCAACAAGACCTATGTGTCGCAGTGCACCAGTGACCTGGATTGCTACTACGGCGAAGGGCGCACGGTGGTATCGAGCTTGACCTACGACTGGTAGGCAGTCGGTTGTAGGACACGTCCTGATTGAGTCGGGTGTGAACTTTAAACGTCTCGCGAGCGTTAGCTTTTGGCTGGCCACCCTCGCGAGATACGGCCTATGTCTGTCGCTGAAGATCCCTATGCCACACCACGTTCCCGCCTGAGCTGGATGCCGGTTCGCGAACCGGTATTCCTGGTGGTCGCCCCGCGCAAACTCCTCGTCTTGGCGCTGCTGACCCTGGGCGGCTACTTTGCCTACTGGCTCTACCAGCAATGGACGCTGTATCAGCAAGCCAGCGGCAAGACGCTGTGGCCCTGGGTTCGGGTGATGTTTCCGGCGTGCTACTTCTGTTCGCTGATCCTCAGCGTGATGCGAGAACTGGAGCAGGGCGAGTCGGCCTTTTACTGGTGGCCTCGCTGCCTGGCGGCGGCGATCTTTCTGGGAGGGTGCTTGCCGTTCACCGTGCTGTGGCTGTTGTCACCGTTTGTCGTACTGGCTGTCGTTGCATGCATCGCCGTGTTGCAGGTGGCGTTGGCGTTGCAGCTGCAGTGCGCGATCAATCACTTGGAGCAGGATCCCGAGGGAGAGGGAAACGCACGCCTGACGCGCGCCGAATGGCTGGGAGTAGGTGTCGGGCTACTGGGATGGGGGTTGCTTGTGACAGTCTGGGGCGCCGGATAAGAGAACGGCGTTTCAAGGGTTTTGCAAAAACACCACATACCCTCGAAACCACTCGCTCGTTTGCAAATACTTCGGTTCCTCCCACGTCCCGCCTTGAATCAAGCCGATCTTGAACGGCAACCCCAACCGATTCATCCGTGGCAAATACGCCGCGTAATCCGGGATGCTGTGGCGCCCCTGGTACGTCTGCACCACCACTTCATCCACCATGCCCTTGAGCTGGGCGATGGCGGTGGGGTCGGCATTGCTGCTCCAGTCCATCAGGCCGGTGATGCTCAGTCGCAGGTCAGCGGGCAGGCGCTGGCGCAGGTCGCGCAGGAAGTCGGCGTATTCGTGCAGGTACTGGGTGCGGGCGTCGAAGTCGATCTGAATGCCGACCACCGGATTACCTGCATCGCGCCAGCGTTGTACCTGGCCAAGCAGTTGGGTGTAGACCTGTTCGGGCCAGTGCAGGGTGTGGGCGCGATAGACAATCCAGATATCGCCCTGGGTCAGGCGCGGCACGCTGATGCCTTGGGCGATCATCTGCACGCCGCGCCCTGGCGCGCGGCGCGTGGAGTTGATCTGGGCCTGGAGGATGTACAGGGTTTTCGCCTGCTTGAGCACCGGCTGTGGGGTGATGCCGCTCCACAGCCAGAAAGCGTCATAGTCGCGGGCGTCGACGGCGCCGAAGGCCGGACTCGCCAGCAACAGCAAGCCGAGCCACAGGTGCCTCACCAGTAGTACTGCAGCGATTTGCCCCACTGGGTGTCGGCGTAGCTGGTTTTCAGCTGGCGGAACCAGGCTTTGCGCACAGCCGGCTCCACGTCGACGCCGCCGCAACTGTTGTAGCCCGAAGGCCCGTAGCAATTGATGGCGCGGAACAGTGCGTAGGCCTTGTCATTTTTCGGCGCCTTGGCGTTGCCGATCACCTGTTTGTAGCCATCCAGGCGCGAGAAGGTTTCACCCTTGAAGTCCGATGCACTGCTGCCCAGGCTGCCGGCGGCGCGTGCCTGCTCCAGCGGCATGCCGTCCAGGCCATTGCGCAGGATGAACTCACCCAGGCAGTTCAGGCCCTGTGGGTTCTTGGCATCGGCCTGCAAGGTCGCGGCGATTTGCGTGATGCTCGGGCAGGCGTAGCCGGACTCGGCTTTGTCGCCGTTCCACTGGAACAGTTTCAAGGTCTGGCTGGCGCTGTAGACGTAGCCCAGGCTGGTGCCCAGTTTGTCTTCCGGGGCGGAGGCTGGCAGTTGCTTGAGGTCGTCGGCGAACGTGGCGTACTGGCCACGCAGCAGGTCTTTGTAGAGCAACACGAATTGCGCGGTCTGGCGCTCCAGCGGGTCGCTGGCCCCGGCGATCTGCTGGCGCAGCAATTCAGGACCGGCGACGTTGCGCAGCAGGATGTAGCGCACCGGCTTGGCGCTGATCGGTGAATCGCTGGCAAACACCTTGGCCAACTGGCCGCTGCGCTCGTAATTCATGGCCAACGCCAGCTCAAGCTGGTCGCGTTGCAACGGCAGTTTCGCCAGTGGTAGCAGTTGCAGCCAGAGCGCTTCGGCGCCTTTCCAGTCTTGCTTGGCTTCCAGGGCCAGGGCGCGCAGGGTCTGCTGGCTGAAGGCGAAGTAATTCAGGCTCGACGGAACGCTCTGGGGCAATTGTTTCAGCGCGGCATCCGGCTGATGCTCGGTATACAGCGCAGACACCGCGAGCAAGTAGTCATACAGCTGCGGCGCGCCGGCGAACGCCGCTTTCTGCTTTTCCAGGTCGGCGCGAGAGAGGGCGGGCTGGTTGCCACCGCGCATCACCATCAGGTCACTGACAAACTGGATCATCGGCGTGCTGACGGTTTCGCTATTGACCATCAACAGCTTGAGGTCGGCTTCCTCCACCAGATCATCCACCGACACATTGCGCTGCGCGTCAGTCGCTTCGGTCATCGCCCAGCCGAAGGCCTCGGCGAGTTTGGTGTTGTCACCGGCCAACCAATAGACGCGACGCAACAGGCCACGGGCGGAGGCCAGGTAATCGCCCTGTGGATAAGTTTTCAGGTAACCGAGGAAGCCTTCTTCGGCATCACTCAGGGCGGACTTATCCACATGCTCAAGCTGCGGCATGCCGTACTCGTCAAAGGCTTCAGCCTGCGCCTGGTTCAAGGAGGTACGTGCGGTCATGTACAGCGCGGTTTCCTTCAGCCAAGGCACCTGGCTCATGCTGGCGGCGGCAAAACCTCGTTCGGCGTCACCGAAGCGACCGCTGTAGAAGTCGGCGGCGGCTTGCAGGTAGGTACGGAACAGTTGGCCGTCGTGGGACTGGATCTGCTGGGCGTCCACCACCTGGCCTTCCCACGAACAGGCCTTGAGCAGTTGCAAGCGCGCCTTTACCAGCAACTCACGCTCGGCTGCCGGCATGTCGGCCTTGATCACCTGGCTGATAAAGGCCGTGGCGCTGTCATCATCGTTGCTGCGGCAACGGCTGCCCTCGCCAGTCAGGAACGCTTCGCCTGCGCTCTCGTACTCGTCGCGCTGAATGCCCAGGGGCTTGAGCAGCGTGTCGAGTTCGGCGGTGCGCGAGTCGTCCGGCTTGTTGTCGGGCTCATCGTTTGTCGCGGGAATAGGCGCCAGGCGATAGACCGGGAAGGGCACCAGGCCAAAGCCCTGGGACAGATCATCTTCGCTCAGGGCGTTGGGCGTGAGCGGTTCGGCCTTTTTGTCCGCCAGCAGCAGGCGCAGGTTGACGCGACTGTCGTTGCCGGGGCTCAGGAAGGGCAGGTTGCTGCAGGAATCGAGGCTGTCACGCGAGACGCGCCAATCGGGGTAACACGAGTCGTCAGAGCTGGCCTGGGCCTGTTGGGTAATGCCGGCAAGCAGTGCCAGTGCCAGAGGTGACAGAAAACCGATGCGCATGACGTGTCCTTGATCCTGAGTCCTTGGAGGGGGGCAATAATAGCGTGTTCCTACGGTTGCTTCGGAGAAGCCCTGCACAAATTGCTGATTTGTCTGATTCCAGCAGCCAGCCTGGATCTTTTGTCCTAGAGTGGCGATGTTTGCGCTTGGGCAATCAGGGGAATCGAGGTGCGTCGGTCTGTGGTAGAGCAAAACGAAAAGGTCGGGACGTTACCCGCACTCAGTCGCCTCAGTTGGGAAGGTGCCGGCTGGATCAGTCGTCTCTGGTGGGTGCCGATCCTGGCGCTGGCCATGGCCCTGCGGTTTTACAACCTGACGTCGGCGGCGATTTGGGGCGACGAGGGCTCTAGCCTGCTGCTCAGCGAATATGCCTTGGGCGACCTGTGGTTCCACGCGGCGCACGACGTGCACCCGCCGCTGTATTTCTTCCTGCTGCGCGGCTGGATCGAACTGTTCGGCGACAGCATCTGGTCGATTCGCGGCATGAGTGCCATTCCCGGTGTCATCGCCGTGGGCCTGGGCGTTTGGCTCACGCGGCAACTGTCCACCCGCCGTGCGGCGGTGCTGGCGGGGATCCTGCTGGCGCTGTTGCCGACGGCGGTGCGCTACAGCCAGGAAGTGCGCATGTATTCGCTGCTGGGCGTGTGGCTGCTGGGCGCCACGTTGGCGCTGGTGTACTGGGTGCGCCAACCCGAGCGCACTCGGTATCTGGCAGCCTACGCGGTGTTGATGAGTGCCGGTTTCTACACCCATTACTTCACTGCACTGTGCGTGTTGGTGCACTGGGCCTATCTGAGTGTGCTGGCTGGCACGATGCCGCGTGACCAGCCCCTGATCACGCGCCCGGCCTGGTGGGTGGCCAACGCCACGATAGTGTTGCTGTACCTGCCGTGGCTGCCGAACCTGCTGGACCTGGTGCAGCATGTCGAACAGCTCAAGGTGGGCGGTGATATTGGCTGGGAAGAGCCGGTCAGCCTGTTCTCCCTGCCGTCGATGATCTGGCAGTTTGTGCTTCAAGATGAAGGTGTCGGTTTCTGGTCGCCGCTGTTCTGGCTGTTCCCGTTGCTGCTGGTGGCTGTCGTCGTTGCCACCGCTTGGTGTGACCGTGAGCGTTATCGGCCGGCCAGCCTGTTGGCGCTGTTTTTCCTGTTGCCACTGCTGTTGGTCTACGGGGTGTCATTTATTTCCCCGGTGTTTATCGAACGTTACCTGACGGTGTATGCCCTGGGTTTGCCGATCCTGCTGGCGATAGCCATCGATCGTCTGCCATCGCGGTTTTCATTGCTGGGGGCGGCGCTGTTCGTGCTGTTTGTCGGCGTGGAACTGGTGGGGTTGAAAAACAATTTCACCGTGGATGAGCACGACCAATTCAACGTGCCGGTGGAGTTCGTCAACCGCAATTACCAGGAAGACGATCGCATCGTCCTCAGCGACATGATGTGGTACCTCAGCTACGTGTATTACGACCAAACCGACGCCCAGTTGCAGCTCTACACACCGCCCAAACCCGACGGCACGCCCACCCGGCCGAATGCCTACGGCTTTGGCACGTTGGTGGACCAGGACGGCGGGCGCATCTACCTCGACCACCTGTCGGCACTCCCCGCCGAGACCCGTCGCGTGTGGCTGATCAGCAGCAACGAAGCCCCCGACGATTTCGCCCCGCTGCCCGAAGGCTGGCGCGAACTCAGTCGCCAGGATGGCGGCGGCGCGCGTGCGCGGTTGTTCGTGCTGTGCAACGTACCGTCGGCACAACCCGAGGGCTGCCGCTAGACTGGGTTGATACTTTTCTATCAGGAGCCCGCCATGGAATCGCCCGTGCATAGCTTGCCGTCATTGTTCAAACAGCTGGGTTTGCCGGATGACCCGGTGAGTATCGAGAAGTTTGCGGCGGTTCACTCGCCGCTCAAGCCGGAGCTGAAACTGGCGGATGCGTTTTTCTGGACGGACAGCCAGAAGGCGTTTTTGCGCGAGGAGATTCTGGAGGATGCGGATTGGGCTGAGGTGGTGGATGAGCTGAATTTGATGTTGCGGGGTGGGCGAGGGGTGTAAAAAAAACTTTGCTGAAACACGATAATGTAAAAAAAAATGGTGAGAGGTAAAAAAAACTGGGCTTTAATCACTCAAGTGAATTTTTTCTGGGGAAGCTCACCTTGGCGACAGTCGGATATGCCCATCTCTGCGAATCGCTGGATTTAAAGGTCATCCCGCCTCGCCGCGTCGCGATGATTAAACCCGTGACCAGAATCACCCTGATCGGCAACTGCCTGGCGGTTCCGCATGCCGTCGCACCTGCGCAACATGCCCTGTTTGAGCACGTGCTGTTCGCACTCAAGCATGAGGGTGTGAATCTCGCCATACTTGCCCAGGTTTTTGAACGTCTTGGTCCGGAGCCATTTTTGGCCGGTTTGGCGGAATCCCCCCATGGCGCCTTTATCCGTAAAGCCTGCTATTTGTGGGAAGGATTTACCGGGCGAGCGCTTGATTACGCACTACCTGTTCGGGGGCGTGTTGTTGCCTTGTTTGATCCCGAGCGCTATGTGACTGGCCCAAGCATCCGCAACAGTCGTTGGCGAATTGATTTTAATGGCCTGGGCTCTCTGCATTACTGCGCGACGGTGGAGAGAACGCCTGAGTTGGAGACGTTGTTGGCCCTTGATGTGTTGGGTCACGCCAGATCTTTCATGGCAACCCTGCCTCCAGAAATGATGGACCGCGCGATCCAGTGGGCCTATCTCCACGAAACTCGCGATTCATTTGCTATCGAAAAAGAACAACCCAGTGAAGAAAAATCCCGACGCTTTGTCCAGCTTTTACGCCAGGCTCACGAAGGGCGGCTGCTTACAGAGGACTACTTGGTCGAGCTGCAAAACAGCACCGTCTCCAACCCGTTCGACAAAGCCGTCGCATTCCGCCATGAACAAAACCACCTGCACAACGGCCTGCGTGGTGCAGCGGGTGTCAGCTATGTACCACCTGCTGCGGCGCTCTGTCAGGACCTGATGGAAGAATTGATGGCGTTCGCCAACCAGCCTGTGAGAGAGGTTGATCCATTGGTGGCGGCTGCCGTCACTGCTTTCGGCTTTGTGTTCCTGCATCCGTTCATGGACGGTAATGGGCGCCTGTCTCGCTTCCTGATCCACCAAACACTCTGCCACTACGGCGCGCTGGAGAACGGGCTGTTGTTGCCTGTTTCCGTTGCGATGAAGCACGAAGAGGCGGCCTATCTGGAGGCGCTCAAGTCGTTCTCCCAACCCAGGCGGGAATTCTGGAGCGTGACTTGGCTGGATGGCGATGAAATGGCCTTCGAGTTCATCGGCCACCCGTCGATTTACCGCTACTGGGACGCCACCCGCTGTGTCGAATTCACCCTGCAAATGGCTCGACGCGCATTAGAGGTGGAACTGCGTGAAGAAACCGAATTCCTCGACCGCTACGACCGCGTGATCAAGGCCGTGAACCAGCGTTATGACGTGCGCGGCAGTGATCTGTCGAAGCTGGTGATGATGTGCCTGGATAACGAGGGCAAGGTTTCGAAGCATCGGCGCAAGCAGTTTCAGTACAGCGTGGCGGAGGAGGTGTTTGAGTTTATCGAGGAGGAGGCGGGACGGGTAAACGAGGATGAAAGTGCTCAGCCTCCGTTCGCTTGAGGCATCAATGGGGTACGCCACTTTCTGGAGGCCACTGGCGAGCGGTATGCACCAGAGCCACAATCCTCACCACGTTTGGCTCAAGTTGATAAACGAGCCGGTAACTCGGATGGGGAATGACCTCGCGCGTTCCAGAGATTCGACCTGAGGGGCCAATTTCCGGGTTTTGGGCCAAGCCAGCTGCTGCGATGCTAAAACGCCGGTCCATGTCGGCAGCGGCCTGCGGGTTTTTATCGAATAGAAAATCCCAGATTTCTCGACGATCCTGCCCGGCCTCGGGCGTCCAGGTAACCCTCACTCCAGGTTATCTACTTGAGCGCGCCTCGCTGCAAATTCGGCCTCCAGGTCTTCGTTGGAAATCTCTCGGCCTGCCCGAATGGACGCGCGCGAGGCATCTACTTTGCGTTGTAAGAATTCGTCATATTCCCGTGTCTCCTGTTGAGACTGCACAAACTGACGCATCATTTCGCGCACGATTTGCGACGCCGGGCGATGCGAGGCTTCGCACTCTGCCATGAATTGGTCGCGCAACTCTGATTCCAGTTTCATAGTGAAGACGGCTAATTTGGTCACAGTTGAGGCCTCGAAATGGTATGTACAAAGTATATACATCGTAATTACCAATAGAAGTGAGGTCAGGCAGGAGGCGACTAACGGTTTAGAACATTTCGGCCGATTGCACCCTCGTCGCTTCTCATCAAAATCCTGCACCCGCGCCCAAACCCGCTTTACTTACCTCAACCCCCCACCACCCATCCGCTAAATTGTTTCAAAACTTGACGCATTTGGATCCATCCACCATATTGATAGTTAGCAAACTAACTGTATGCGAACTATCCAGTGCCTCAATCCCTCGAACAACTCCAGATGAACCTCAGCAGCAGCATGGTGGTGGGTGCCCGTAACTGGCGCAAAATCTGCCAGACCACGCTGGTGAGCTATGGCATCTCCGAAGCCTGCGCCGTGCCGTTGTTGATGATCGGCCGCTTGGGCGATGGTGTGCATCAGGTCAAGGTCGCCCAGGCGTCGGGAATGGAAAGCCCGTCGCTGGTGCGCTTGCTCGACCGCCTGTGCACCGACGGTTATGTGTGCCGCACCGAAGACGTGCATGACCGTCGCGCCAAGGCGTTGAGCCTGACCGAGCGCGGCCGCGAGCTGGTGCAAGCGGTGGAAGTGCAACTGGTGCGCCTGCGTAAGGAAGTGCTGGCCGATATTCCCCACAGCGATATGGAAGCCGCGCTGCGTGTGCTGCGCGCCTTCGAGGCGGCCTCGCTTTGAACGGATTTTTTACCGGTTTCCCGCCCGCCCGTGATTGGTTCTACGGGGTGCGTACCTTTGCGGCCTCGATGATCGCGTTGTACATCGCCATGCTCATGCAAATGCCGCGTCCGTACTGGGCGATGGCCACGGTGTATATCGTTTCCAGCCCGTTTGTCGGCCCTACCAGTTCCAAGGCGTTGTACCGCGCCATCGGCACGTTCATGGGCGCGGCGGCGGCGGTGATTTTTGTGCCGATGTTTGTACAGTCACCTTACATGCTGGTGGTGGTGATTGCCTTGTGGACGGGCACGCTGTTGTTTCTGTCCATGCACCTGCGCACCGCCAACAACTACGCGCTGATGCTGGCCGGGTACACCTTGCCGCTGATCGCCTTGCCGGTGGTGGATAATCCGCTGGCGGTGTGGGATGTGGCCGAGGCGCGCACCGAAGAAATTTTCCTGGGTATCGCAGTGGCAGCGGTGGTCGGCGCGATGTTCTGGCCGCGCCGCCTGATGCCGGTGTTCGATGGCTCGGTGGCCAAGTGGTTTGCCGACGCTCAGGTCTATAGCCAACGCTTTCTGACGCGCAACGTTGAGCCTGAAGAAATCAGCACCCTGCGCGGCGGCATGGTGGCCACTTTCAACACCCTTGAATTGATGATCGGCCAGTTGCCCCATGAAGGCGCGCGGCCGCAGACGGTGCGCAACACCAAGGAACTGCGCGGGCGCATGATTCACCTGTTGCCGGTCATCGATGCGCTGGATGATGCCGTGTACGCCATCGAGCATCGCGCACCGGAGTTTCTTGATCAGCTCAAGCCTTTGTTGGAAGAGGCCAACGCCTGGCTGGAAAGCACCACCGAGCAAGCGCCCCTGGAACGCTGGCGCGTGCTGCGCGACAAGGTCGACGCCGCTCAACCCCAGGGCGAAGCGCTGGACGACCGGCACACGCTGCTGTTCTCCAACGCGCTCTACCGCCTCGCAGAGTGGATCGACCTGTGGCAAGACTGCCGCAGCCTGCAAGCCGCCATCCAGTGCGAAAGCCAGGACACCTGGCGCGCCGTCTACCGCCATTGGCGCCTGGGCCGGCTCACGCCGTTCCTCGACCGTGGCCTGATGTTCTACTCGGCCTTTTCGACGGTCACCGCGATCATCGTTGCCTCGGTGCTGTGGATCCTGCTCGGTTGGACCGACGGCGGCAGCGCGGTGATCCTGGCCGCCGTCGCCTGCAGTTTCTTTGCCTCGATGGACGACCCGGCGCCGCAGATCTACCGGTTCTTTTTCTGGACCGCCATGTCGGTGCTGTTCGCCAGTCTCTACCTGTTTTTGGTGCTGCCCAACCTGCATGATTTCCCGATGCTGGTGCTGGCGTTCGCCGTGCCGTTTATCTGCATTGGCACGCTCACCGTGCAGCCGCGTTTTTACCTGGGTATGTTGCTGACGCTGGTGAACACCTCGTCGTTCATCAGCATCCAGGGCGCCTATGACGCCGACTTCCTCAACTTCGCCAACGTCAACCTGGCGGGGCCGGTGGGCCTGCTGTTTGCCTTTGTGTGGACGCTGATCGCGCGGCCCTTCGGCGCAGAACTCGCGGCCAAGCGCCTGACGCGTTTCAGCTGGCGCGACATCGTCAGCCTCACCGAGCCCGCGACCCTGGCCGAACACCGGCACATGGCCGCGCAGATGCTCGACCGCCTGATGCAGCACCTGCCGCGCCTGGCCTTGATCAATCAGGACACCGGTACCGCCCTGCGCGATTTGCGCGTGGCGCTGAACCTGCTCGACCTGCTGGCGTACTCGCCGCGCATCCTCGGCGTGCCACGGGTGCTGCTCAACCAAGTCGTCGAAGGTGTAGGCGGTTACTTCAAAGCGTGCCTCAAGGCCGGTGAACGCTTGCCCGCGCCGAGCGGTCTGCTGATGACCCTGGACCGCACGCGCCGCGCCCTCAACGGTCAGGGCCTGCAAGACGAAGACGACACCCGCCTGCATCTGCTGCATGCGCTGGCGGGCTTGCGCCTGTCGCTGCTGCCGGGCGTGGAATTTATTGGCGGCACCGAGATGGAAGCGCCGCTACCTGATGGAGCGCCTTTA
This sequence comes from Pseudomonas sp. IPO3749, assembly GCF_013386605.1. Taxonomy (NCBI): domain Bacteria; kingdom Pseudomonadati; phylum Pseudomonadota; class Gammaproteobacteria; order Pseudomonadales; family Pseudomonadaceae; genus Pseudomonas; species Pseudomonas sp. IPO3749. The sequence continues at coordinate 33,872 of NZ_JACARN010000049.1, forward strand.
TGATCGGTGATCTGGATATCAGCGGGGTGTTCCTGCCCACGCTGCTGGTGCTGATGGGCATTACGTACGTGCTGTTCCTGGTGGTGCACGGGTTGTTGACCCGTCTCCACTTCTATCGCCTGGTCTGGCACCGGGCATTATTCAATGTGGGGCTCTACGCGCTGTTGCTGGGCGCGGTGGACTCACTCAGTCGATACCTGATGACATGAAAAAACCTTTTTTGACCATCGGCCGTGTAGTCCTCACGCTGTTGATCGTGACGTTTGCGGTCGTCGTGGTGTGGCGCATGGTCATGTACTACATGTTTGCCCCGTGGACCCGTGACGGCCACATTCGTGCCGACATCGTGCAGATCGCGCCGGACGTGTCCGGGCTGATCCAGCGCGTGGACGTACGCGACAACCAGTTGGTGACCAAGGGCCAAGTGCTCTTTGCCGTCGACCAGGACCGCTTCAAGCTGGCGTTGCGCCAAGCCCAGGCCGCGGTGGCCGACCGCCAGGAAACCCTGGCCCAGGCCCAGCGCGAGTACAAACGTAACCGCGGTCTCGGCAACCTGGTGCCCAGCGAGCAACTGGAAGAAAGCCAGTCCCGCGTGGCCCGTGCCCAATCGGCCCTGGCCGAAGCCCAAGTGACGGTGGATTCCGCCCAGCTCAACCTTGACCGCTCCGTGATCCGCAGCCCCGTGGACGGTTACGTCAACGACCGGGCGCCGCGTACCCAGGAATTCGTCACCGCCGGGCGCCCGGTGTTGTCGGTGGTGGACAGCAACTCCTTCCATATCGATGGTTATTTCGAAGAGACCAAGCTCGACGGCATCCACGTCGGCATGGCGGTGGACATCCGTGTGATTGGTGACAACGCCCGCCTGCGCGGCCATGTGCAAAGCATCGTTGCCGGTATCGAAGACCGCGACCGCAGCAGCGGCTCCAACCTGCTGCCCAACGTCAACCCGGCGTTCAGCTGGGTACGCCTGGCCCAGCGGATTCCGGTGCGCATTGCCTTTGATGATGTGCCGGCGGACTTCCGCATGATCGCCGGGCGTACGGCCACCGTCTCGATCATCGGCGATAAGGTCAAAGACGGAGACCAGCCATGAAGCAGCTGTTGGCCACCGCCGCGCTGGGTGTGTTGCTGTCGGCCTGCCAGGCGGTGGGCCCGGATTACTCGCTGCCGGATAAAGCCGCGGTCAATCGTGGCGACCTGCAAGGGACGATCGCGGGTGAGGGCAACAACGTGGTGTCGGCGCCGGTGCCGGCGGATTGGTGGCGGTTGTACAAGGACCCGCGCCTGGATGAGCTGGTGCGTCAGGCGATGGCCTCCAACACGGATCTGCGCGTCGCCGCCGCCAACCTGCAACGCTCGCGGTACCAGGTGCAGCAGGCCGAATCCGCTGGCGGCTGGAGTGCTGGTGCCAAGGCCGAGGCCCAACGCCTGCAGGAATCGGGCGAGGCATTTTTGCTCGCGGACAAGGTGCCGGTCGCCAATATCGGCAGTGTCGGTATCAGCACCTCCTATCAGTTCGACCTGTTCGGCACCTTGCAACGCGGCATCGAAAGCGCCCAGGCCAGTGCCGACGCCGCGCAAGCTGCGGCGGATATCGCGCGTATCACCCTGGTGGCCGACGTGGTGCGTTCCTACACCCAGGTGTGCGCCGCCAACGAAGAAAAGGCTATCGCCCAGCATTCGCTCGACCTGCAAGCCGAAGGCACACGCCTGACCCAGCGCCTGCGTGACGCCGGCCGTGGCGACGAAACCCAGGTCACCCGTTCGCAAACCCAATTCAAGTCCTTGCGCGCCGATATGCCGCGTTATGACGCCGCGCGCCAGGCCGGGCTGTTTCGCTTGTCGATGTTGCTGGCCAAACCGGTGGACCAATTGCCCGCCGGCACCAGCAGTTGCGCCGAGTTACCGCATATCGCCCAATTGTTGCCGGTGGGGGATGGCGCCGCCTTGCTCAAGCGCCGTCCCGATGTGCGCCAGGCCGAGCGCCAACTGGCCGCTGCTACGGCGCGGATCGGCGTGGCCACCGGCGCGTTGTACCCAGACATCAGCATCGGCGCCACGGTCGGTACGGTGGGTATCCTCGACAACCTTGGCGAGCCCGCCACCAACCGCTGGGGCTTTGGCCCGCTGATCAGTTGGACGGTGCCGACCAACGGCGCCCGAGCCCGTATCCATGAAGCCGAAGCCGCGACCCAGGGCGCCCTGGCGCACTTCGATGGGGTGGTGCTCAACGCCATTCGTGAGACCCAGACCGGGCTGGCGCAATACACCGCGTTGCTGCAACGGCGCGATGCGCTGGCCGAAGCCGAAGCTTCGTCGGAAGAAGCCGCCGACCAAACACACCGCTTCTACCAGGCGGGCCGCGCTTCGTTCCTGGCCGATCTGCAAGCCACCGGCACCCACACCAGCATGCGCGCCCAACTGGCCGCCGCCAACACACAGGTTGCCATGAGCCAGATCGATCTGTTCCTGGCCCTGGGCGGCGGTTGGGAAAGCGGACGAACGCAACCTGCGCCGGCCAGCAAACCCTGAGCAAATAGCTATGCTTTGACAGGCGGATCGCCGTGACGATTCGCCTGACACTGCTCGCGTTTGCTCATGGGGATTCCAATAATGAAAAACCCTTATGCTCCCGCTTTCTGGTGCGTGCTCTTCGCACTGGTGCTGTTATCGGCTGCTTATTTCTACGGCGTCATGCTGGCTCACCAACTCGATAAGGCGATGGTGTTTCTCGACAGCGCCTGCCTGGTGATCGGCACCCTGTCCATCGGCGTCGTGGCCTGGGCCTCCTACCAGAACCAGCGGGTGAAGAAAAAACTCCTCGAACAAGGCAAGACCCGCGTGGCGATCTGGGACACCAAGGTCGCGTTGCGCCGCGTTGAGACCGTGTTCGACCGCTACTTCTGGGGCAGCTACTGGCAACCGGGTCGCACCTTCCAGGAAGTCATGGGCGACCTGACCGGCACGCCCCTGGAAAAAAGCCTCGAAGTCCTGAAGAAACAGTGCGTGGCACTCGATCAGCAAGTCGCCGACGGTAGGCACTGGCTGAATAACGCGCGGGAATTGTCCGACGTGGCCACGCAAATGGCCCGCGAGCGCTACCAACTGGATTTCTGCGACCCCAAGGCCGACACCCCCGGCAATGCCGTGATACACCGCGAGTTTGAGGTGCTGGTGTACACCTGGACGGCACGCCTGAAGAGTTTCGACCACCAGTTGGATGAAATTGAGCTGGAGTATTCCTGAACTAGTGCTGATCTGATCCCTCTGAAAAGCTGGGCCGTTCGCGGCCGCCAGTGCTAATCTTCCCCCGTTTTCGGCGGGCTTGAGCCAATCCCCCTCGGGGTTCAAGGAAGACAGCCCACTTCTCACAGGATTTGATCAGGTCACTTCATGAATAAGCCAGCCGTAGTTCTTTTGGGTTTCGTTGTCGCCGTCGGCGTCGTCAGTGCAGGCGGTGCCTGGTACACCGGTAAGCAGCTGGAACCGGTGCTGCAAACGGCGGTGCAGGACGCCAACAAGGAACTGCAACGTTCCATGGCCGGCGTCGACGGCACCGTTGCCCTGGAGCTGGTGTCCCTGGACCGTGGCCTGTTCAGCAGCACCGCGCACTATCGCCTCAAGGGCCAGGGCTCGTTCTTCGGCGAGCAGAACCCGAACCCCGAGCTGCTGTTTGTCGACCATATCGAACACGGCCCGTTGCCGTTCTCGCGCCTGGTGTCGCTGAAGTGGCTGCCGGTCATGGCCACCAGTCACTATGAGCTGGAAAAAAACGCCACCACCGAAAAATGGTTCGCCGCCGCCAAAGACGTGTCGCCGCTCAAAGGCGTGGCCAATATCGGCTACAGCCGTTCGGTCACCGGCAACCTCGAATTGCTGCCGCTGGAGTTCAAGGACGAGACTTCCTCGGTAAGCTTCTCCGGTCTGAACCTGGATTTCGACAGCACCGCCGAAGGCAAGAAGGTCAAGGTGGATGGCTACATGAACAGCCTCAAGCTGGACGTAGTCGATGCCAATGGCGCGCCATTCAACGCCGAGCTCGCCGGCCTGACCGTGGCCAGCAACCTGGAAAAATCCACCTTCGGCTTCTACACCGGGCAGAACACCGTAGAACTGAGCGATACCAAGCTCACCTTCGGCCCGCAGAAAGCCGTGCTGACCCTCAAGGGCTTCGAGCAGAAAGACACCAGCGAAATCACGGACAACAACATGTCCGGCCGTGTCGACTACAAGATCGACGAGATTGGCTACCAGGGCAAACCCGTGGGCTCTGCCGCCATGGCCCTGAGCTTGAAGAACATCGACGTACCGTCTGGCCTGGTGCTGACCAAGCTGTATCAGGACAAGATGCAGCCGGTGCAAGCCGCTGCCGCCGCCGGCCAACCGGTGCCTGAGCTGCAACTGACCGAAGCCGAGCAGACCCTGGCAGAAGCCAACGTCAATCAGTTGCTGGCTGCCAAGCCGCATCTGGCGCTGGAAAACCTGTCGCTGAAAACCACCCACGGCGAAAGCAAATTCAACCTGGTGCTGGACCTGGCCAAGCCAACCTCCATGGAACTGCCTCCGGTTGAGTTGGGCAAGCAAATGGTCTCGTTGCTGGACGCCAATCTGACCCTGTCCAAGCCAATGATCGCTGACGTTGCCGCCCTGCAAGCGCAGGTCGGTGGTGTGACCGATCCTAAAGCCATCGAGCAGCAATCCCAGATGGCCAGCGAGATGGTCAGCGGTATGGCCGTGGGTACGCAACTGGCAACCCTGGTCGGCAGCGACGTCGTGTCCAAGCTGCACTATGCCAACAATGAAGTGACCTTCAATGGCCAGAAAATGACCGTCGAGCAATTCATCGGTTTTGTGATGGCCAAGGTCGGTGCGGTCAGCGGCGCGCAGTAACGGTTTCGCCATCGCCCAGAAATAATTAATGGGGGAGCGGGGTTGCCCGCGATAGGGGTCAAAAGGTCGACGTTCATGTCGATTAGCCACCCTTCATCGCAGGCAAGCCCGCTCCCCCATTGGTATTTCAGATTTGCCGGGCAATTCTGAACAATTGTTATGAGTTGTCCTTTTTCATAGGCGCGTCGGAGATAGTTCATACAGGAAAGCTAGGTCGGGTCACGAGACGCCGACGCCCTGATGCAAATTGCTCAGGACCACCTATCGTTACAGCTTTCCGTGTGTAAGGAAGCTCACGATATGCTGCGAAACCTCCCACTCAGTGCCTCAGGCCGGTTACGGCTGCTCATCGGGGTAACCTTGTGCAGCCAGTTGCTGATGCCCACCTTTGCCATGGCCGACCCGGCTTATGACGCCCTGATCATCCAGGCGCGCAACGGCAACTTCACCCCCGCCCTGACTCAACTGCGCCAATTGCCTGCCGAGCGCCAGACGCCAGGCCAGATCAGTGATCACCTGGTGATCGCCGGTTGGGCCGGCCAGGATGCGGAGGTGCTCAAGGTGTACGAGGCACAGGGTCAGAACCGCAACCTGACCGCCCAGGCGCTGGCCACGGTCGCGCGGACTTATCGCAACCAAAAGCAGTGGGCACAGGCCGAGGCGGTCTATCGCAAGGCGCTGTTGCGTGAGCCGAACAATGTCGACCTGCAACTGGGCCTGGCCCTTACCCAGGCTGACGGCGGCAAGGCCAGCGAAGCGGTGCAACGCGCTCGCGCGCTGGTGGCTGCCAAACCGGATGATCCGAATCGACGCATGGCCCTGGGCTATGCGCTGACCCGCGCGGGCTTGCAGTACGACGCGCTGCACGAATTCGACCAGGCGTTTGTCCGCGCAGGCGACAAGCCGGAAGTAGCCCGCGAATACGTCGTTGCCTTGCAAAAGGCGCGTCTGCCCGAGCCTGCACTGCGCCTGTCCGCCCAGCGTCCCGGCCTTGTCGATCCGGTGACCCAACGTCGCCTGGAAGGTGACCTGGCCGCCGAGCGCGTGCGCATGGCCGAGTTCGCCACGCGTACCGAGAAAGAACGCTATGTCATCGCCGATCGCGCGTTGCAGGGTTATGACCAGCTCCTCACCCGCTGGACCCCGGACCCCACGGCCAAAGACGACGTGGTGCGCTGGCGCATCGACCGCCTGGGTGCGCTCAAGGCTCGGGCACGCACCGCCGAGGTGATCCGCGAATACGAAACCCTCCAGGCCGAAGGTGTGCAGTTGCCCACCTATGCAGTGCGTTGGGTGGCTGCGTCCTACCTCGACCAGCGCCTGCCGGAAAAGGCGGCGCCGTTGTATCGCCAAGCACTGAGCGCGCCCGACGCGGACGTGGGCGACCGCGTTGAAGACAGCACCGCTTTGTTCTACGCCTTGCTCGAAAACGACCAGGTGGATGAAGCGCGGGCGGTTGCCAAGAACCTGGCCGACAACCAGAAACCGCGTGTTGAACTCAAGGGGCTGCCGATCGGCAACCCTAACGATGAATGGATGGACGCCCAACAATTGGCCGCCCAGGCCGGCACCTATGGTTCCGATCTGCCGTCCAGTGAGAAGGCGCTTGAAGAACTGGTCGGCAAGGCCCCAGGCAGCATCGGTCTGCGCCTGGCGCAAGCCGAGATGTATCGCGCCCGCGACTGGCCACGCCGCGCCGAGCGTTCACTCAAGGAAACCGAAGCGCAAAGTCCGCGTGACATCGGTCTGGAGATGTCCCAAGGCTTTACGGCGTTGGACCTTCAGGAATGGCGTCAACTCGACATCCTCACCGACGACGTGGTGGCCCGTAACCCGGACAACCGCCAGGTGCAGCGCTTGCAACGCCTGCGCGATGTACACGACATGGCCGAGCTGCGGGTCGAGGCCTACACCGGCAAAAGCTTCGGCGGCGGCAACAACGGCGATGCCGGTGCCGTCTCGGGTAGTCGCGACTGGGGCATTGAAAGCCGCATCTACACGCCGCCCATCGATGAGGATTGGCGCGTGTTCGCCGGTGCCGGCTATGCCACTGCCGACTTTGAAGAGGGCACTGGCCATCACCGTTGGCAAGTGGTCGGCGTAGAGCGCCGGACCCGCGACATGACCATTGAAGCCGAGGTCTCCAACCACTCCTACGGCGATGGCTCCAAACAAGGCGCCGCCGTGTCGATTGCCCGCGACATCAACGATAACTGGCAGTACGGCGGAAGCCTCGGCTACCTGCTGTCCACCACGCCATTGCGGGCATTGAATGACGGGATCACGGCCAACGGCGGCAGCGGTTTCATCCGCTGGCGCGGCAACGAAAGCCGCGAGTGGAAACTGACCCTCAGCCCGTCCCATTTCAGTGACGGCAACGACCGCTTCGAAGCGTTGCTCAGCGGCCGCGAAGGCCTCTACAGCTCGCCGAAAGTGCAAGTGGACCTGGGCCTGGAAGTCGGCGCCAGCCGCAACAGCAAGGAAGACACGGTCTACTTCAACCCGAAGTCAGACTTCACCGTGTTGCCTGTGCTCAATATCAACCATGTGCTCTATCACCGCTACGAGACCCAGTGGAGTCAGCAGTTCCAGGTCGGTGCGGGTACGTATAGCCAGCAGGATTATTCCACCGGTGGCATTGGTCTGGTGGGCTACGGCCAACGCTATCGCTGGAACGATGTGCTGGAAGCCGGCGCCAACCTGAGCCTGATCAGCCGACCTTACGACGGTGATCGCGAACGCGATCTGCGTCTGCTCGTCGACCTCACTTACCGTTTCTAGAAGAGCCTGACCATGACCGTCCTCAGCCGTTGCTTGTTGATTCTGGGCGTAATGCTGGCCAGTGCCTGTGCCCAGCAACCCGCGCCTTTCACTCCACCCGCCGAGCGGCCGACACCGGCCAACGAAGCGCCGTGGCCGAAAAACCATTTCCTGGGCATTGCCTACCACGACGTCGAGGATCGCGACCCCGATCAGGCGGTGGTGGCGGTGCGCACCGAGCGTTTGATCGAACAGTTGGCCTGGCTGCGCGAGAACGGCTACAAGGCGGTCAGCGTCGACCAGATCCTGGCGGCCCGCAACGGTGGGCCTGAGTTGCCGCCCAAAGCGATCATGCTCAGTTTCGACGATGGCTATTCCAGCTTCTATACCCGCGTAATGCCGATCCTGCGTGCCTATCGCTGGCCGGCCCTGCTGGCGCCAGTGGGCTACTGGATCGACACGCCGATGAACCAACCGGTGGACTTCGCCGGCCAGCCACGGCCGCGTGGCGAGTTCCTGACCTGGCAGCAGATCCGCGAAGTGTCTCAATCGGGCCTGGTGGAAATCGCTGCGCACACCGACAACAACCACAAGGGCATCCTGGCCAACCCCCAGGGCAACCTGGAGCCGGCAGCGACCTCGCTGCGTTTTGATCCGGCCACCGGGCGCTATGAAAGTCAGGCGCAGTTCGATGCGCGGATGCGTGCCGATGTGGTGGCGATCTCCAACAAGATCCAAAGCGTCACCGGCAAGAAACCACGGGTGTGGGTGTGGCCTTACGGTGCCGCCAAAGGCACCTCGCTGGCGATCATTGGCGAGCAGGGCTACCAGATGGCCCTGACCCTGGAAGATGGCCTCGACAGCTCCAGTGACCTGATGAACAGCCCACGCTTCCTGGTCGCCTCCGACCCGGATGGCGAGCATTTCGCCAACAGCATGGTCGCGGTGCAAACCAAGGCGCCGATGCGCGTGTTGCATGTGGACCTGGATAACGTCTACGACCCGGACCCGGCCCAACAGGCGCGCAACCTCGACCAGCTTGTGCAACGGGTGGTGGACATGGGCGCGGGAACCGTGTTCCTGCAAGCCTTCGCCGATCCCAAGGGTGACGGCCTGGTGCATTCGGTGTACTTCCCCAACCGCCACTTGCCGGTACGCGCCGACCTGTTCAACCGCGTCTCCTGGCAGTTGCACACCCGTGCCCATGCCAGCGTGTATGCGTGGATGCCAGTGCTCAGTTTCGCCCTTGATCCCAAGCTGCCCCGCGTGACGCGCTGGGACCCGAAAACCGGCCAGGTCGGCCTCGACCCGGACCAGTACAAACGCTTGTCGCCGTTCGACCCGCAGGTGCGCAAGATTATCGGTGAGATCTACGAGGACCTGGCGCGCAACAACGCCATCGACGGCGTGCTGTACCACGACGATGCGGTGTTCAACGATTTCGAAGATGCCAGCCCCGCCGCGCTCAAGGCCTATGCCGCTGCGGGCCTGCCGGACACCATTGAGGCGCTGCGTGCCGATCCGGCGGTGATGCAACGCTGGACCCGCTTCAAGAGCCGCTACCTGATCGACTTCACCAAGGAGCTGACTGCCAAGGTCCGCGCCATCGGTGGGCCGCAAATACTGACCGCGCGCAATATCTTCGCCGAGCCGATGCTCAACCCCGGCAGCGAAGCCTGGTTTGCGCAGAACCTGGATGATTTCCTGCAGACCTACGACTGGACCGCGCCCATGGCCATGCCGTTGATGGAAGGCCAGGAGTACAGCAACTCCAATGCCTGGCTGGAGAAGCTGGTCGCCACGGTCAAGGCGCGCCCCGGTGCCATGGAGCGCACCGTGTTCGAACTGCAAGCCAAAGACTGGCGCACCAAGGCCGCGCCGGATATCGACAGCGCGCAGATGGCTGAATGGATGGGTGTACTCAAGCGCCAGGGGGTCACGAGTTTTGGCTACTACCCGGACAACTTCCTGGAAAACTCCCCGGACCTGAAGACAGTGCGTCCGGCCCTTTCCAACCAATGGAACCCTTGACCATGTTCGATAGAATCCTGGCTTTATTCGTGCTGGCATTGGTATTGGGTGTGCCCCTGGGCCTGATCTTCCTGGTCACTGGGCAGTTCCTGATGGACTTTGTGTTTTTCTACCCGCTGTTCATGTCGGCGCTGTGGATCGCAGGCGGCCTGTATTTCTGGCTGCACTGGGAGCGCCACTGGCCCTGGAAAGAAGATACCCCGGCCCCCGAGCTGGCCGGCAGCCCACTGATCTCGATCATCATCCCTTGCTACAACGAAGGGGATAACGCCGCCGACACCATGCATGCCGCACTGGGTCAGGTGTATCCGAACATCGAAGTGATCGCGGTCAACGACGGCTCGACAGACAACACCGCCGCAGTGCTCGATGCGTTGGCACTGGAGCACCCGCGTCTGCGCGTGCTGCACCTGGCGCAGAACCAGGGCAAGGCAGTGGCCTTGCGCATGGGCGCCGTGGCGGCACGCAGTGAATACCTGGTGTGCATCGATGGCGATGCGTTGCTGGATAAAAACGCGGCGGCCTATATGGTGGCGCCAATGCTGGATAACCCGCGCCTGGGGGCGGTGACCGGCAACCCGCGTATCCGCACACGCTCGACCCTGATCGGCCGCGTGCAGGTCGGTGAGTTCTCTTCGATCATCGGCTTGATCAAGCGCACGCAACGGGTGTTTGGTCGGATCTTCACGGTGTCGGGGGTGGTGGTCGCGTTCCGTAAAAAGGCGCTGGACCGCATCGACTACTGGAGCACCGACATGATCACCGAGGACATCGATGTCAGTTGGAAGCTGCAACTCGATCACTGGAGCATCTTCTACGAGCCCCGTGCCCTGTGCTGGATCCTGATGCCCGAGACGGTCGGCGGCCTGTGGAAGCAACGCTTGCGTTGGGCCCAGGGTGGCGCTGAGGTGCTGTTCAAGAATATCCGGGGTATCTGGCAATGGCGTCATCGCTACCTGTGGCCGCTGTTGTTCGAATACTGCCTGTCCACCGGTTGGGCGTTTACCTTCCTGTTGTCGGTGATCTTCTACGTGCTGGGCAAGTTCATGGTGTTGCCACCGGCGATCACGGTGGACTCCCTGGTTCCGCCCGCGTTTACCGGCCTGGTACTGGCCATGGTGTGCCTGTTGCAGTTCGCGGTGAGCATCATGATCGACCGCCGCTACGAGAAGGATCTGTGGAAGACCCTGTTCTGGACCGTGTGGTACCCGATGGTGTTCTGGCTGGTCAGCCTGTTCACCACCCTGGTCAGCTTCCCCAAGGTGCTGTTCAACCAGCACCAGAAGCGGGCGCGCTGGGTCAGCCCGGATCGCGGCATCAAACCTACTGAAGAGGAGGCGTGATCATGAAACTGGTGAGAACCCGCCAACGTAAGGTGATGTGGATCATCGATGTGCTGCTGACCCTGATGGCCTGGGCCGGTTTGATCTGGCTGTTGGCCCGTGGGATCAACTCGATGCTGGAGACCCACGGTGGGCCGCGTATCCAGGCGCCGATCTTTGCTGCACTCAATACCTTGCAGGTGTACCTGTGGATTGCGTTGTTCAACGCCGTGATCCTGGTCACCTGGGCGCGCTACCAGCAACGTAAAGGGCGCAAGTTTGCCCAGCGTCGCGCCGAGGCCAAGGCGCTCACCGACAAGAACCTGAGCGAGAGCTTCAGTCTGGGCGAAGGTGACTTGGAGCAACTGCGTCGGCCTGGGGTGCTGGTGATCCACAACGATGAGGAAGGCGGTGTGGCGCAGGTCAAATCCCATGTTTCCCGTGATGTGGAAAAACCCGGGCTGACCCTGGTGCCCGGCAAGGACCAGAGCAAAGACGCCAGCTGAGACGGTGCTGGAAGATCGTTCCCATGCAACGTGGGAACGATCCGGTTTAATCCCGACAAATGGGATCCAATTCACAAAACCTTCGCGAACTTTTCTGCTTTTTCCGGTACTAACCTATCTCGGTAATAACTTGATGGCCAACTAATGGCAATTTATAAGTTATCCGACGAATCGCGATCAATAGTGCTGCCGCTTGTCGGAATAATATTTCCAGTGACAGGCTATGTATCTTTTTGATTATTTTTTGTTGTTATTAATCAACAGCTTGCATGATTAGCTAGTACAAGTGTCCAACTAACTGTTCTTTTTGAGTTGGCGCAAGTTCGATGTTAGTTTGCCGGCCCTTGATTTTCGATGGATCGAACATGTCTTCGTTACTGCCACGGACTCGGTATCTGCTGTGCACTTTCCTGCTCGCCTATTTGAGCCTGAACAGCGCCACGGCCGCTCCTACGCCAGGGGATCAAGACCTGATCCGCGACCGCCAGAACCGTCTCCTCGAAGAGCAGCGCCGGCGCTTGGAAGAACTTCAGGACCTGCCCGGCAAAGACGCCAAGCCCCCAGCCCCGGCGCTGCCGGCGGATACCCGTTGCTTTCCCATCCAGGACATTGAACTCAAGGGCGCTGACAGCCTTTCCGCAACTGACCGCACACGCCTGCTCAAACCCTACATCGGCCAGTGCCTGGGCGTGGCGCAGCTTAATGAGTTGCTCAAGGTCATCACCGACTATTACATCGCCAAGGGCCGGGTCACCAGTCGCGCGTACTTGCCGCAACAGGACCTCTCCAGCGGTCATCTGCAAGTGCTGGTGGTCGAAGGCAAACTCGAAGGCTTGAAGGGCGCCGAGGGCAGCAGTGTGACCGATCGCGAATTGGCCATGGCGTTTCCTGGCAAGGTAGGCGAAGCCCTCAACCTGCGCGAAGTCGAACAACTGGTGGACCAACTCAGCCGCTTGCCCTCCAAGCAGGCGCAGATGGAACTGACCCCTGGCAGCCAAATCGGCGGCAGTGAAGTACGGGTCAAGAACACGCCACAAAAGCCCTGGCGCGCCAGCCTGTCACGCAACAACGACGGCCAGAAAAGTACCGGCGAACAGCAATGGGGCGCGGGCCTGGAATGGGACAGCCCGTTAGGCCTGGCCGATCAGCTGATTCTGCGCGGTGGCCACGATGCCATGAGCGACCACCAGAAAACCTCGAAAAGCAGCATGTTCTATTACAACCTGCCGTGGGGCTGGTGGAACTTCAGCTACAGCTACAGCGAGAGTGAATACCGCACCTTCGGCAGGGTCGATGACTTCAAGTTCAAGCAGAACGGCGACAGCCAGAACCACCAACTGCGCGCCGAACGCGTGATCCATCGTGACGATGTGAGCAAGACCTCGGTCAACGTCGGCCTGACGCACCTGCGCACCAACAACTACGTGCTCGACGCACGCCTGCCGACTAGCAGCAACCGCCTCAGCGAGTTCCAGGTCGGCCTCACCCACGGGCGGCGTATCGGCAATGCCTTCGTCAACCTGGATGTGGGCATGCAAAACGGTATCGGCGCGTTTGACGCGCAAAGCAATCGGCAAGAGCGAGACGCCCAGGGCAACCTCACGGCGACGCCGCGCTATCGCAAATACACCGCCACCATGAGCTACCTGCAGCCCTTTACGTTGTGGGGTGAGTCGCTGAGTTTTTCCAGTCTCGCCACCGGGCAACGCAGTGAAGACGTCCTGTATTCACCGCAACGCATGAGCCTGGGGGGCTCCTACTCGGTGCGCGGTTTCAAGGACCAGCAACTGAACGGTGACAGCGGTGGCTACTGGCGCAACGAAGTGCGCTGGGCGCGACCGGTCACCCTGGACTGGATGCGTCCGGCCTTCGCCGAATACGGCGCCAGCGTCGGTTATGACCAGGGCGTGATTCGCAACGATCGCTACAACGATGACGAGCACGGGCGGGTATCGAGCAATTCCGTCGAGCTGTTCGCCCGCGGCAAATACGTCAGCACCAGCGTGACGTTTGCCCATTCCCTGGAACGACCTGGGGTGGTGACCGAGCGCGAAGCGCCGATCTATTTCCGCCTGGATTTGTTCCTGTAATTCAACGCCGCTGCCTTGAGATTTAAGAATATGGATGTTCGCCCTGCTGCTGCCCTGAAAAGCCTGACTCAACGTGGACTTGCGCTGGTCCTGGCCAACGCGCTGTTCTGGCAGCCATTGCTGGCCAATGCCGACGGCATCGTGGTCAGCGGCCCGGGCACCACGGTCGGCCAGGCCGGCAACGGCGTACCGGTGGTGAACATCGCCACGCCCAATGGCAGCGGCTTGTCCCATAACCAGTTCAAGGACTACAACGTTGGCCCCAATGGCGTGATCCTCAACAACGCCACGGGTGCGCTCCAGAGCACGCAGCTGGGCGGGATCATTATCGGTAACCCCAACCTCAAGGGCGGCGCGGCGAACGTCATCCTCAACGAGGTCAACGGCGGCAGCCCCAGCCGGTTGCGTGGCTATACCGAAGTGGCGGGGCAGTCGGCCAAGGTCATCGTGGCCAACCCTTATGGCATCAGTTGCAACGGTTGCGGGTTTATCAACACCCCCAACGTCACGCTGACTACCGGCAAACCGGTGATCGACAAAGTCGGTCGCCTGGATCATTACCAGGTGGATGGCGGTGCCGTAACCATCGACGGCAAAGGCCTGAACGCCAGCAACGTCGACCGTTTCGAGATCATCACCCGTTCGGCCAAGATCAACGCGCAGATCAACGCACGCGAACTCACCGTGATTGCCGGTCGTAACGACGTCGATGCGCAAAGCCTGAAAACCACTGCACGCGCCGATGACGGCAGCGCCAAGCCGGAACTGGCTATCGACTCCTCGGCGCTCGGCGGCATGTACGCGGGCGCCATCAAGCTGGTGGGCACCGAAGCCGGTGTGGGCGTAAAGCTCGACGGTACGTTGGCGGCCAGTGGTGGCGATATCCAACTGGATGCCAACGGCCACTTGAGCATGGCCCAGGCCGCCGCCAGCGGCGCGGTGGACATCAAGGCGGCCAGCCTTGAGACCAAGGGCGCGATCTACGCCGGCACCACGCTCAAGACGCAGACCAAGGGCGAGCTGAAAAACCGCAAGACCCTGGCTGCCCGCGACAGCATCACCCTGGCCAGCAACGGCCGGTTGACCAACAGCGGCATCATCGAAGCCGGCGTCAACGCCGATAACACGCGCAATGCCGGTGGCGATGTCACGCTCGACAGCCAGAACATCACCAACACCGGCCGGGTGATCGCCAATCGCGCCCTCACCGCCACCGCCGCACAAACACTGGATAACCAGGGCGCCACGATGAGTGCCAAGCAGGCGCTGAACATCACCGCCGCCAGCGTCGACAACCGCAACAAGGGTCAACTGCTCAGCGACGGCGCACAAACCCTCAACGTCAGCGGCCTGCTGGACAACAGCCAGGGCGGCATTATCGATAGCACGGGTGCATTCACCCTATACGGCAACCGACTGGACAACAGCGCCGGTAACCTCACGGGCGCAAGCTCCATCACCCTGGATTTGCTCGGCGACCTGATCAACCGCAATGGCAAGCTGGCGAGCGTCGGCCCGCTGCTGGTTCAACGCGCCGCCCATGTGGATAACCAAGGCGGCAAGCTCGCCAGCCAGGGCCTGCTGACCCTGTTCGCCAACAGTGTCGATAACCAGAGCAGCGGGACGCTGGCCGCCAACGATGGCCTGGCGCTTACCACCACCGGCCTGTTGCAAAACGGCGGCAACGGGCTGATCCACAGTGAAAAGGCCGGTGTGACGATCACCGCCGGCACCCTCGCAAACAACGGTGGGCGCATCGCGGCCAAAGCCGGCGATGCGGTGATCGATGCCACCGATTTCAACAACGGCAGCGGCACGCTGTTGGCCCGTGATCGCATTCGCCTCAGCGGCTTGAATGTGGATAACGGCGGCGAGATCGCGGCCAACCAGATTGACCTGAAGCTGCAAGGCGCCCTGACCAACCGTGGCTTGATCGAGAGCGCCACGACCCTGGATGTCGACACCGCCAGCCTGACCAACAGCGGCCAGATGCGTGCATTGGGCCAGGCAGGTAAAACCCGCTACGCCATCGGCGGCTTGCTGAACAACAGCGGCAGCCTGGAAGCCGCCAACGATCAGTTGAGCCTCGCCGCTGGCACCTTCCAGAACACCGGCGGCAAGGTGCTGCACGTGGGCACTGGCGTGCTCGATCTGGGCGGCATCAGCCTCGACGATGTCGGCGGCAGCCTGGCGACCAATGGCGACTTGACCCTCGACAAAACCAACTGGACAAACAGCACCGCAATCCAGGCCGGACGCCTGACCGTCAATGTCGACAACCTGCAGCAGACCGCCACCGGCAAGCTGCTCGGCACCCGTGCACTGGTCGGTAAAGGCCTGGACTGGACCGTTGGCGGCATCGTCGCCAGCCAAGGCAGCCTCGACCTGTCCGTGGGCAACCTGCTCAATGACCATGGCCTGATCTTCAGCGGCGGCGACATGAACCTGCAGGTCGATCGTCTGAAAAACCTCGCTGCCAACATCTACGCCATGGGCAACCTACGCGTTGATCGCGACGGGCAGGGCGGGCTGGCTTCCAGCATCATCAACAGCTCGGGCACTATCGAAAGTGAACGCAACCTGGCCCTGGCGGCCAGCACGATCGATAACATCCGCACCGTGCTCACCACCGAGTCGGGCATCTACAGCGCTTCCATTACACCCGTCGCCTGTATCGATGGCGTGACCGGCGGAGACTGTGAAGGTGGCAAGCAGAACCGGCCGTTCCAGATCACCCAGCGTGACCATTTCATCGTCACCGACGCCACGGCCGGCGCCAGCATCACCTCCGGCGCCAACATGCTGCTCACCGGCGGCACGTTGCTCAACAGCAGCAGTAGCATCGCTGCCGGCGGTGGCATGACGGTGCGTGTCGACCAACTGACCAACGTCGGCCTGGTGACCCATGACACTCAATACGATCGTGTCTTTACCTCTGAGCGCGAGCGCAAGCCGGCAGGCTGGTACCGCGAGGCGGCGGCATTCACTGCGCGCTATTCAGCGGGCAAGAACATGGACGGGGTTGAAGCCGCCATGGCCGCGTTCATCGGCAAAATGGAAGGCGAAAAACCCGACCTGCGCAAAACTACCCAACTGTTGGTGCCGGACCAAAGCTACGCCGCCGTCATCCAGGCGGGTGGCGAAGTAGCCGTAAACGCCCAGGAAGGCATCGACAACCGCGTCGTGAAGCGTGGCTACACCTATGTCGGCAGCGGCGCCAACACCAACGCGCCGGGTTTCTCGACCGAGATCAGCCTCAACCCCCAACTGCCGCCGGACGTTGCCCAGCAACAGGTCAACCCACTGGGCCTGCCGGGCTTCAACCTGCCGACGGGTGAGAACGGGCTGTTTCACCTCAACGATGGCAAGGGCGTGAATGGCCTGCCGACCAGCCAGTTCGCGGCTAACCCGCACAAATACCTGATCGAAACCAACCCGTTGCTCACCGACATGCGTCAGTTCCTGAGCTCGGACTACATGCTCACCAAGCTCGGCTACGACCCCGACACGGCGCAGCGTCGCCTCGGTGATGGTTTCTACGAGCAGCGTCTGATCCAGCAAGCCGTGCTCGCGCGTACCGGCCAGCGTTTCATCGACGGCCAGACCAGCGATGCCGACCTGTTCAAGCACCTGATGGACAACGCCATCGGCAGCAAAAGCGCGTTGAACCTGTCGGTCGGCGTGAGCCTCACCGCCGAACAGGTCGCGGCGCTGACCCACGATATCGTGTGGCTGGAAAACGCTACCGTGGCCGGGCAACAGGTGCTGGTGCCCGTGCTTTACCTTGCCCAGGCGAGCAACCGCCTGGCGCCGAATGGCGCGTTGATTTCCGGCAGCGACGTCAACCTGATCACTGGCAGCAACCTCAATAACGCCGGCACCCTGCGCGCCACCGGCAGCCTGTTGGCAAACGTCGGCGGCAACCTCGCCAACAGCGGTCTGATGCAAGCGGGTGGACGCCTGGACCTGCTCAGCGGCAACACCCTGAGCAACCGTGCCGGCGGCGTGATTGCCGGTGGCGACGTCAACCTCGTCGCCGGTGCCGACCTGATCAATGAGCGCAGCGTGACCACTCACGAAAGCGCGAGTGCCTATCGCACAGAACGCAGCGACTTTGTCGACAGTGCCGCGCGCATCGAATCCGCTGGCGCGCTGGCGTTGAAAGCCGGTGCCAACATCCACAATGTCGGCGGCGTGCTCAAAAGCGCTGCGGATACCACGGCACAAGCCGCTGGCGACGTGAATATCATCGCTGCGCAAACGATTAACAGCAGCGCCGTCGGCACCCGCTTGAGCTTCAAAAACATTGCACAGCAGGGCTCCGTGGTCGAAGCCGGCCGCGATTTGCACGTGATCGCCGGTCGCGACATCAGCGCCGTCGCCAGCCAAGTGGAAGCCAAGCGCGATGTGAACCTTGTCGCCACCCGCGACCTCAACGCCATCGCGGCGGCCAACGAGCAACACTCTTCGTTCAATTCGAAAAAAGTCACCAGCATCGAGGACCACGTCCAGCAAGTCTCCAGTGTGATCAAGGCTGGCGGCGACGCCACCCTGAGTGCCGGGCAAGACCTGCAACTGGTGGCCAGCCAGGTGAATGCCGGTAGCGAGGCTTACCTGGTGTCCGGTAAAAACCTCAGCCTGCGTACCGCAGAAGACCAGGACTACAGCTTTTACAGCAAGACCAAGAAAACGTCCCAGGGCAAGAAATTCCGCCTCGACGAAACTGACGTGGTGAACAACGTCGGCAGTCTTGTCAGTGCAGGTACTCACAGCACCGTCGTAGCCGGTGCAGACCTGCTGCTGGCTGGCAGCGCGGTCACCGCCGAGAAAGGCGCGACGCAATTGGTCGCGGGCCAGGACGTGAACATCCTGGCCGTGAGCAATTCCGACAGCGCCCGCCATGAGCGCAAGGAAAGCAAAAGCAGCTGGGGCGGGCTCAAGTCGAGCAAGGTCCAGGACAAGGTCGACGAAAAACGCACCACCGCGATGGGCAGCATGGTCTCCGGCGAAACCGTCACGGTTGCCGCCAAGCGCGACGCCACCGTCACCGGTTCCAACCTGGTCAGCACCGGCGACCTCGCCGTGCAAGCCGGCCGCGACCTGACCATCGACGCGGCGCAAAACACCTTCGCCCGCACCGACATGCACAAGGAAAAAAATCGCGACCTGACCGGTGTGCTGACCGGCAACAAGCTCGGTCTGGATGACATGACCGGCAACCAGAAGCTGTACATCAACAGCTCCAAGCACAACGGCACGGCCAATGAGATGACCTTGACCGGCAGTACCGTTGGCTCGAGTGCGGGCAATGTGTCGTTGACGGCGGGGCGTGAGTTGACGGTGATTGCCAGTGACTTGGTTAGCACCAAGAACATGGCACTCACCGGTTCAAATGTGAACATTGTGGCGGGGGCGCAAACCGCGCGGCAAACGTCTGAAGATAGCGCCAAGAGCCTGGCGGTTGGCCGGGTGATTGGCGGTGCCGTGGTCGACACGGCTCGCAGTATCCGTGATGCGACCGAGGCGGCGAAGAACGCCGATGACCCACGGCTCAAAGCCGTGAAAATCGCCCAGGCAGCACTCGCCGCCTACAACTTGGCGGGCCAGGCTTCGGACGCCAACGACCAGAGCGGGGGCTTCAAGAATAAGCAAGGTGGGACCCCAAGCAACGGTTCGCTGATCAAGATCGGTACGGAGCTGGCCAATAACCGCAGCAAGAAAAGCAGCGAATTCAACAGCATCACGGCCAGGCAGAGCACGCTTAACGCCGGTGAGGAACTGGCGGTCATTGCCACGGGCGCGGCGGCGGGAACTCAGGGTGATATCCAGATCACCGGCAGCAGCCTGAAGGCCGCCAATACGCTGTTGTTGGCGAAAAACAATGTGCTGATCCAAAGCGCACAAAACACCACTGACCGTAAGAACGAAGGGTCGAACAACAAGACGGCCATTGGCGCCAGCTTCAATATCGGCGAGCAGAACGGCTTTACCCTCGACCTTGGCGCACAAGGCGCCAAAAACAATGGCAATGGCAACACCGTCACCCAAGTCAATAGCACCCTCGACACCGGGAGCCTGTTGTTGCAGAGCGGTGGTGACACGACCCTCAAAGGCGCTCAGGTTCGCGCAGACACCATCAAGGGGGATATCGGCGGCAACCTCACGATCATTTCGTTGCAGGACACTGAGTCGTCGCGCAGCAAACAGAGCAGCGCAGGCTTCGGTGCCAGCATCTGCATTCCACCGTTTTGCTTCGGCTCCACCGTCGCGGGTTCGGCGAATATTGCCGCCGGTAAGACAAACAGTGACTACAAGGGCGTGACCGACCAGAGCGGCCTGTTTGCAGGAGCGGGGGGCTACGACATTGATGTCGGCAAGACCACGACCCTGCAAGGCGCGGTGATCGCCAGTGAAGCATCGGCCGACAAGAACCGGCTCAGCACGGATCGGCTGGTCGTCAGCGACATCAAGAATGTCAGCGAGATCAAAAGCCAGTCGGTCGGTATTTCGGTGTCTTCCAGCAGCGCCGGCGGCGCGTCGATGGGGGGCAGCATCCCGATTGCACTCAAGGACAACGAACACAGCCACACCCGGAGCGCCGTCAGTGAAGGCACGATTGTGGTGCGCAATCCCGAGGGCGCCAATGACCTGGTGGGGCTCAACCGTGACACGCTCAACGCTAATCAGAAGCTAGACCGGCCCGATGAAAAGGCCATGCAGGAGCGTATCGACCTGGTCCAAAGCTCGGCGCAGTTGGCCAGTGGGGTGATCAGTGCGGTGGGGAAGGCGAAGGCGGATGAGGCGAAAGCACTGGCCGATAAAGCCAAAGCCCAGACCGAAGCCGGTTCGCCGGATGCCGCTGGAACGGTGCTCGCAGCGAATGCCGCTTATACGGAAGCCCAGCGCTGGCAGGTCGGTGGCGACAAACGCTTAATGGCCGATATCGCGTCCGGGCTAATCGCCGCAGGGCTGGGTGGCGCGTCTGTAGGAACGACGGTTGGTATTGTCGCCAACACGGCCTCCAGCGATATCTTCACAAAGATTGGCGATTATGCCCAGTCGCGTGCGACTGATCCAAAGGCAGATGCGGCCACTCGGGCGGCTTGGGCTGAAGGCGGTGCGGCGCGTGTGATGTTGCACGCGTTGGCGGGGGCGGCTATCGGGTTGTCCAGTGGCAATGTGCAGAGCGGCGCGTTGGGGGCGGGAACGTCTGCTGCTCTGATGCCAATCATTGCTGATGCGTTGGGTAAAAATGACATCAAGGGAGTGGACCAAGATACGATGGCCGCATTGATCGCTGTAGGTGTCGGCGCTGCGGTTGGCTCCGGAAATGGCACCGCCGGCGCAGTCGTTGCGGGTGGTAATGCGATGTCGGTCGACGTGTATAACCGAGCAGCGCACGATGACGAGCTCGCGGCGATCAAGGCTGAGGTTGAGAAAGGTGAATTCTCGGAGGCGGACGTGAAGAAAGCCGTGTGCTTCTCCATCAAATGCTGGGCGCATTTGGACAGAGGCTCGAAGGAGTATCAAGAGGCTTATCTGACCGAAGCCGATATGGTCGGGCTAAGCAACGTGCTTGAGTGGGCGGATGCCCAAAGGGATCGGGGGTTATTCAAGTATTCGATGATCGATAATGTATTGGACTTCGGTACACGCGATGCGCTTCCCGTGAGCAAGGACATCGCTGCCATAGGGGGTGGGGCGGTCAGTGTGTCGGCGGGTTATACATTATGTGTCTCTATCATCGGGTGCAGCTTTGGCGTCCCGATGGGGGCGTTCGGGCTTGGCAACATTTCAGAAGGCACCACGGGGGTTTATAACCATTTCAACAATGACCGTGGCGGTTACAACCCGGTCAAAGAAGTATTCAATGAGATTCCTGGCGGGTATGGGCCGGTTATCTACAGTGGTGCGGATTTCGCATTGTCACTGGGCTCAGGCTTCGTTAAGGTCCCGCTTAAAATGGGCCTCAAGGATGGCCTCAATAAAAAGGATTCAATGTTCGGCGTCACCGTGCACGGCTTCGACAACAACAAGTTTGTGTTTGGCAAGGCAGCACCTTACGGGGCAGCGCTGGGAGCGTACCTGAAGTCTGTTGCTGATAAAGGATATACGTTTTACGAGGAGGCTTCGGGTGAGAAGAAATAAATGGATCGGTGGGTTTTTCTTATCGATCTCACTGTTTTCCATGATTCTGGCGGCTAGCCTGCTACTCGCGATGATCATCGCTGCGGTGATTTCACTTGCCCTGCGCACTGACTCGCCTTGGGTATACAACTGGATAGGCTTTCCTCTTACGTTTGTATTCGCGGCGTATTGGATCCTCACTCGATGGACGTATGTGAAGTCTTACATATCCGGTAATGGGGGAATGTAGTGACCTCCTGCGATAAACCCCGACAGATGCCGAGAAAAGGGGACAGATTTATTTAGAGAGAAAAGGGGACAGATTTATTCAATACTTACGGTCAGTGCCAAGCCTAAATAAATCCGTCCCCTTTTTTTACTTTTTCATTAATAAATCTGTTCCTTGTTCTGGAAGAAAAGAGACGGTAATGAGGAGAAATGAACCTTGGTGGCTCGCCGTCTATCTTCCTTGCGCTTGTGCGCTAGGCCTATTGTTCATGTGCGTGTTCTTCCAGGTTGCCGGGTATTGGTTGAGTGGTGGCGAGGACGTTGCCGTGCTTATAAAGGAGAATGTGCCGCTTTATCTCAAGATGGCTGGAGCTGGCTTTATTCTAGGTTTTGTCTTGTGGTTGTCTAATGTTCGTTGAACGTCGCATTTACTTGTTTTATAGATGCTTTTTACCTCTTCAAGGATGATCGATGAAATCCGTAAAATACTCGCTCCTGGCCTTCCTCATGTCCTGCCTGGTGGCCGGTTGGGGCCTGGTGTATGTCGGCCGTATCAAGTGGGGTATCGGGGTCGCCGTATTGCTGTACGGCGGTTTCGCGTTGCTGGGCGCGCTGGGGTTGGTCGCTACCCCTATTGGGCTGTATGGGCTATTTGCCTTCTTGATCACCGTCAAACTGGGCTCAGCCATCCTGTCCGCCGTGCTGGCTCGTCGCTACAACGGACCGCCCAATGTGCCACGCAAGCGTTTCCACGTCCTTTACGTCGGGGTGATGGTGATTGCGGTACTGATGCTCGATGTATTGCGGGTACCCGTGCTGGGGTTCAAAAATTACTACATCCCATCCGGATCGATGGTGCCGACGCTGTCCATTGGCGACTACATCCTGACGGACCTGCGCGCCGGTCCGCCCAAGGTGGGGGATATCGTGGTGTACCGCTGGAATGGCACTGAAGCGGTCAAGCGCGTGGCGGGTGTTGCTGGGGATACCTTAGCCCTGGTGAACGGTGAACTGATCCACAACGGCGAAAATCTCGGGTTGTTTCACGCACCGGCCGACCGTGTAAAAGGGCCTGAATCCCTTGAAATGGCACCGGTCACGGTCGAGCCAGGGCACCTCTTTTTGCTGGGCGACAACCGCTGGAGCAGCAACGACAGCCGCTTCATGGGCCAGGTCGCGGTTGAGGACGTGGTTGGCAAGGTGACGGGCATCTGGTTCTCAAATGAGCGGGCGCGTATCGGGACGACTTTCCCATGAGCCTTTCGAATGGGGCGTGTCGGGTTGTGCAGTGGTTGTGCCTGCTGGTGATGTGCGGCAGCGCCAGCGTATTCATATTGGCCTGGCTTTACCTCGATCGCAGCGCGTCAGTGCTGGGCGTGGCGGCAGGCGCTTTTGTGTGGTGCGGCATTGGCCTGTTGTTTGCGTTTGTGTTTGAACGGTCTCGCACTGCCGCAGCCACGCTCCGGTTTATGTTGACTCGGACAGTGGCGCTGCTGATGCTTGCGGCGGTTGCGGCCTATCTGGTTGGCCTGCTGTGGGTCGAGCCGGAACACGATTTTATGGAGGCTCAGTTAAAAGGGGCATCGTGCGGCAAGTACACGGGTGTGATTGAAAAAGGGTGGGAGCAAATCTGCGCTGATTCAAAGCAGCCGCAAACGCCTTGAAGCTGGCTGGGCTTGGATAGGCAGTCAGTTTGGTCCTTTTGGTTTTTCAAACTTCGTTGAGCGTTTTTGATGATGAATCGATATGCAGGAAAGCCCTTCCTCCGCCTTCTTGAATGCTACGTCCTGTCGGCCATTGGTGCGCTGTCCGATCAGCAACGCGCCGATTTGACGGCACTCGAACCCAAGTTGCACGAGCTGTATGGGACGCAGGGCAGTTGGTCTGATGTTGTCGCCACTCAGATGGATTTTCCGACTTCGTTGGAGGAAAAAATCAGAGCAGTGTGGCGCACAAATTCGGAAAAGTTCGCCCAGGCCGGTGTGCCGATAATCGCCGAAGACTTTGCCAGAAACTTTGTCGACACCAATTTTCCGTCTTAAAGCTGGAGCAACACCGCATGGACGCAAGCAACACCGCTAAACGCCCGACCATCCTGGCCAGCATTGGCCGTCGCCTGGCCGCGCGGCTCATCGATTGCGCCCTCGCGGTGCTGATCTTTTTCGTCGTCAAATTCGCCGCCGGGGCGCTGTCTGTCTACGTTCCTGCGGTGACGCCCAAGGCGGGTTTTCTTTGCGCGTTTTTTGCGGCCTTCGCCTACTTCCTGCTGGCTGATGCGCTCCCCAACGGCCAGAGCCTGGGCAAGCGCCTGCTGAGCATTGCCACCGTCGACCGCAAGACCCGTAAAGGCTGCAACCTTTCCCAGTCGTTCACGCGTAATTCCGGCGCGCTGGTGGTGATCGATTGGGTGTGGATCTTCATGGAATCCAGGACGCGCCTGGGCGACATGTTCGCCAAGACGATTGTGATCAACACGTGAGCAGGGCTGCGTGTCACACCGATCAAAGTGAGCGGGCTTGCTGTGGCGAGGGAGCTTGCTCCCGCTGACTGCGTAGCAGTCTCCGGCTTTTGAAACCCACTCATCACAGCAGTGACACAGCCTTTACAGCAACTTACGCTGTACCGCCTCATCCAGCGTACTGCGCGTCAACGCCTCGACCACTTCCCTCGTGTCAGTCTGGAACGGCAGGCCCACGATCAACACCAAGTGCACCCAAGTGCGTACCGACTCACTCTTTTTGACCCGGCCCAACTCCTTGCCGTCCTTGTCCTTGAATACGGTTTCAAGGGTAAAGACGTTCTTCGCAGTGGTCGGGATGATGCAGAACGTGAAGCCGGTGATAAACGCCGAAACCGGGCTGTACTCTTCATTGTTGTGCAGCGTGGCATCCACATAGAGGTCCGAGTCGACCTTGTCGGTGCTGACCCGCGAAAAGCGATTGGACTGTTGGAAGGTGTCGGCCACCGCCTTTTCCCACAGCACGACCGGGGCACCGACCGCCGCGTTGCCCGGGCCGCCGTTGACGTGGTTTTGCGCCGTGGTGCGCACGTACGCCGTCGGTTTTTGCGCGGGCGCATTTGCAGTCGGAGGCCAGGTCTGCACTGCTGGCAGTTCGTGTTGTGAGTAGGACACGCAGCCAGTCAACAAGGCCGCCGCGAGTACCAGGCAGTGTTTGATCAATCCTTTCATGTGTTGCTCCTGAAACTAAGGTTTCGCCAGGTTGGCGGTAGCGGTGTCGAGTAGTTGTGTGACCAGTTTGGTCAGTTGCTGGCCGCCCATCGAAGGCGCCCAATATTGGCCGCTGTACAGCCCGACGTTGTGTTCGAACTTGATCGACTCCTTGGCCGACGCCAGTTCTTTGCCATTGCGATCAACGATGACTAGGTCACCGGCGACGTCAAAGCTGTCTACGTAGATCGGCCCGTTGACCCAGATCCAGATGGTCAGCGTCAGCAGTGCGCCGGGTACGTACGCCGGGTGCGGGGCGCGATGGCCTTTGAGGGAGGTCATGTTGAATTTGAGGGTGACGTCGTGCTCGCCCAGGCGTACCGGATACTCGGTGACCTGCTTGAAGTAGCCCGCCGTGCGCACGTACTGATTGATCTGGGCTGTGAGGGAGCGGCTGATGGCCGTTTTGTTGGCCTCGTTGACGTCGGTGGCAGTCACCGTCACATCGGCGACTTGCGCACTGCGTGGGCTGCTGGTGGAGGCCGGATGAAGCGGTGCGCCGATTGGGCCGGTGACGGTATATGACACACAACCGGTCATCGATAACGCGGCGACGAGCGCCGTCGCTCGGAGAAGGGTTTTCAACACGCAATATCCCTATAAATGAATGAGCCAAGCCACTGTCTCGTCCCTTGGGGGCATAACTTGAGCACACAATATTATTTGCTGAGTGAAGGCTAATAGCCATCATTCTTTTTGTTTTACTGACAATGCCTTAGCGCATTTTGACTGAGTGTTGGGAGCTGAGTGCCAGTAAAGCGGCGCCACGCGGGCGTCAAAACAACTTGAGAACGCCTTTCAACTCCGTAAAATGCCGCGATTGTTTAAGGCTCGACACTTTTCAGGGACGACTTCATACATGCGTGTGTTTGCCGTATTTCTCACGGTCTGCCTCATGGCGGGCTGTGCTTCCAAGCCGGATTACTACATCTCCCCGGCGCCTGTGACCATTCCCAAGACTGCGACCTACTGGCTCGACACCTTCGACGTAGAGGTGGTGGGCAAGAACGAACGCTTCCTGCCGGATGACAAAGTGCGCCAGCAACTCGGTGTCGATCTGGTCGACCGCCTGCTCAAGTCCAAGCGCTACGCCAGCAGCAAGGACAAGGCCGATTACCTGCTGGATGTGAACGTCATCTATACCCGGCGCATACAAGACACCCAAGGCGGTTTCATGACGGCCATCGTCGATGACAAGACCATCCTCGCCAGTGTCGACTTCAACTACCAGGTCAAGATCAAGAAAGCCGGCGCCGAGGTGCTGCATTTCTCTCAGGCTCGCCAAGGGCTGATGCCAGGCGGGTACAAGGGCGACTGGCAGAACATGAAAACGATGGCCGGGGTGCTGACCAACTCTGGCAACTCCAGCGTCGAGACCTTCTACACCGGTTTGTTGAGCCGATTTATTGTTGACGACCTGCGTGGCATTCCGTCTCGCTAGCGTTAGCTGCCGCACCCGTTTTCCCACTTAGGAGCACCCTGTGAAAACACTGTCCAAAATCCTGCTGTCCGGCTTCACCGCCGCAGCGCTGCTGACCGTGGCCGGTTGCGCCACGGAGAGCAACCGCGCCATGCCGGTGGAACAAGTCGCCAGCGCCAACGTCGCCTATTCCGGCGTGCGTGTACCGATTGCCGTGGGCAAGTTCGACAACCGCTCCAGCTACATGCGCGGCATCTTCTCCGACGGTGTTGACCGTCTCGGCGGCCAGGCCAAGACCATCCTGATCACCCACCTGCAGCAGACCAACCGCTTCAGCGTGCTGGACCGCGACAACATGGGCGAGATTTCCCAGGAAGCCGCGATCAAAGGCACCGTGCAGAAGCTTAAAGGCGCTGACTACGTAGTGACGGGCGACGTGACCGAGTTCGGCCGCAAGGAAACCGGCGACCGCCAGCTGTTCGGCATCCTCGGCCGTGGCAAGACCCAAGTGGCCTACGCCAAAGTCGCGTTGAACATCGTCAACATCAGCACCTCCGAAGTGGTGTATTCCACCCAGGGCGCCGGTGAGTACG
Organism: Pseudomonas sp. IPO3749; assembly: GCF_013386605.1. Classification (NCBI taxonomy): domain Bacteria; kingdom Pseudomonadati; phylum Pseudomonadota; class Gammaproteobacteria; order Pseudomonadales; family Pseudomonadaceae; genus Pseudomonas; species Pseudomonas sp. IPO3749. The sequence continues at coordinate 61,071 of NZ_JACARN010000049.1, forward strand.
CGCTGTCCAACCGCGAAGTGATCGGCTTCGGCGGCACCGCCAGCTACGACTCCACCCTCAATGGCAAGGTCCTCGACCTGGCCATGCGTGAAGCCATCAACCGCCTTGTCGACGGCATCAACGCCGGCGCCTGGAACCCACGCAACTGATCAGCAGCACCTCAAGGAGCAGTACAAGGATGAGCAAGGCAGTCAAGTTGGCGCTGATGCTGACAGCAGTGGCGACGGTCGCCGGGTGCCAGACGGCGCCCCAGCCGCTGTACCAATGGGAAAGCTACCAGCCGCAGGTTTACGAGTACTTCAAGGGCGAGCCCAAGGAGGCGCAGGTCGAGGCGCTGGAGCGGGATCTGCAGAAGATCAACGCCAGTGGCCGCAAGGCCCCGCCGGGTTACCACGCCCACCTGGGCATGCTGTACCTGAGCATGGGCAAGGATGACCAGATGGTGCAGGAGTTTCGCACCGAGAAGGCACTGTTCCCTGAGTCCGCCTCGTACATGGACTTTTTGCTGAAAAACGCCAAGACCGGAGTCGCCACCAAATGAGCCTGTTGAAACTCACTGGCGCCTTGCTGGCCCTGGCCTTGCTCGGCGGTTGCGCAGCCCCCAAGACCATTGATTACACGGCCTACAAACAGGCACGACCGAAGTCGATCCTGGTCCTGCCGCCGATCAATGAATCGCCGGAAGTGCAGGCGTCCTACAGCATGGTCTCGCAAGTGACCTACCCGTTGGCCGAGGCCGGCTACTACGTGTTGCCGATTGCCCTGGTGGACGAAACCTTCCGCCAGAACGGGCTGACCACCGCCAACGATATCCAGGCGGTGCCACCGGCGAAGCTGCATGACATCTTTGGTGCGGATTCGGCGCTGTACATCACCGTGACCAATTACGGCACCAAGTACATGCTGATCTCCAGCGACACCTCCGTGACGGCGTCGGCCAAACTGGTCGACCTGCGCACCGGCACCACCCTGTGGACCGGCTCGGCGCATGCGTCCAGCGAGGAAGGCAACAACAACGGCGGCGGCATCGTCGGCATGCTGATCACAGCGGCGGTCAAGCAAGTGATCAACAGCTCTACCGACGCGGCGCACCCGATTGCCGGTATCACCAGTGCGCGCCTGCTGTCGCCGGGCCAGCGTGCGGGGATCCTGTACGGTCCGCGTAACCCGAAATACGGCACTGACTGATTGAACGGTTCGGCGGGGCAGGTGTTTGTGTCCCGCCGAACGGTTTAACCCGAACAGCCACCGCCTTGCGTCTGACCTTGTGAACGGATCATTCATTCACGAGGTTCAGCCCATGTCCCGTCCTCTGCTCTTCCTGCGTCCTGCTGCCCAGGGCTTTGCCGTTACCTTGCTGGTGACGCTGGCCGGTTGTGGGCTGTCCTCTTCCCACGATGTGGCCAAGCCTGACGAAGCGGCGCCAGTCTCCGAGCTGCAAAGCGCTCCAGTGCAAGGCGCGCTGGTTAAACGCATGCCGATGCCTGCACCTTTGAGCGCACGAAGGGTGATGCAGGAGTCCGTGGCAATGGACTACCGCAGCGAACCCCGCGAACAGTACGAAAACCTGCCGGACAACCCGGTGCATCGCGTGGCTGAAACGCCGGTTTCAACCTTCAGCGTGGACGTTGACACCGGCAGCTACGCCAACGTAAGACGCTTCCTCAACCAAGGCCGCCTGCCGCCTGAAGGCGCTGTACGACTGGAGGAAATGGTCAACTACCTCCCCTACCACTACGTGCTGCCCACCGACGGCTCGCCCTTTGGCGTAACCACCGAAGTGGCCGCCACACCGTGGAACCCTCACACCCAGTTGCTGCGCATCGGCATCAAGGCCTCCGACCGCGCCGTGGCGCAACTGGCGCCGGCCAACCTGGTGTTCCTGGTGGACGTGTCCGGCTCCATGGACCGCCGCGAAGGTTTGCCGCTGGTCAAAAGCACCCTGAAACTGCTGGTTGATCAATTGCGCGATCAAGACCGTGTTTCTTTGGTGGTCTACGCCGGGGAATCCCGCGTAGTGCTCAAGCCTACTTCGGGTCGTGACAAAGAGAAGATCCGCAACGCCATCGACCAACTCACTGCCGGCGGCTCCACGGCGGGCGCGTCGGGTATTGAGCTGGCCTACCAGATGGCCCGCGAAGGGTTTATCGACAAGGGCATCAACCGGATCCTGCTGGCCACCGACGGTGACTTCAACGTGGGTATCAGCGACTTCGACAGCCTCAAGCAAATGGCGGTTGAGCAGCGTAAAAGCGGCGTTTCCCTGACCACCCTCGGCTTTGGTGTGGATAACTACAACGAACATCTGATGGAACAGCTGGCCGATGCGGGCGACGGTAACTACGCCTACATCGACAACCTGCGTGAAGCCCGCAAAGTGCTAGTCGATCAACTCAGTTCGACCCTGGCGGTGGTGGCTCGGGATGTGAAGTTGCAGGTGGAATTCAACCCGGCGCGCGTCAGCGAATATCGCCTGCTGGGTTATGAAAACCGCGCGTTGAAGCGTGAGGACTTCAACAACGACAAGGTCGACGCGGGTGAAATCGGGGCCGGGCATACGGTCACTGCGCTGTACGAAATTGTGCCCAAGGGCGAGAAAGGTTGGCTGGAGCCTTTGCGCTACGCTGCTGCGCCAGCCGCCGAGGATAAATCCACTGAGCTGGCGATGCTGCGTGTGCGCTACAAGCCGGCGGCGGGTGGCGACAGCCAGTTGATCGAGCGCCCCATCAGCACTGTGTCGAGCAAGGCCAGCGATGACCTGCGTTTCGCCGCCGCAGTGGCCGCCTTTGCCCAACAACTCAAGGGCGATGGCCGCTACACTGGCAGCATGAGCCTGCAGGACACCGCCGCACTGGCCCGCTCGGCCCGAGGCGACGACCCCTTCGGGCTGCGTAATGAGTTTGTGCAACTGGTGGAATTGGCGCAGAGCCTCAAGCACTGATCGCGCAGGCAAGCCAGCTCCCACAATTAACCGGTTTTAGCTTACCGAAAGGAGTTCGCCACCTACATGGCCGTACCCGACGACCTACCCAGCGACGAATCACTGCTGGCCCGCTACCGAACCGGCGACAGTGCCGCGTTCGAAGCCTTGTACGCCCGGCACCGCCAGGGCCTGTACCGATTCCTCGTGTCCTTGAGTAACAAGACCGAACTGGCCGAGGAAATCTACCAGGAGACCTGGCTCAGCCTGATTCGCAGCGCCACCCAGCCACAAGGCCGGGCGAGTTTTCGTACATGGTTGTTCCAGATCGCCCGCAACCGCTTGATCGATTACTGGCGCAAGCACGGCATCCACAACCCGCTGCACGACAGTTACGACGAGCAACTGCACGCCCAGGCCGACGACAGCGCTGGCCCTGAGCAGCAGCTGAGCCTGAGTCGCGACCAGGCGCGGCTCGACGCTGCGCTGCAAGACCTGCCCGAAGACCAGCGTGAAGTCTTCCTGCTGCGCCTGCACGGCGACCTCGAAGTCCCGCAAATCGCCGCCCTCACCGGCACCCCGCTGGAAACCGTCAAAAGCCGCCTGCGTTACGCCCAGCAGAAACTGCGCCGCCTGCTGGCCGAGGAGATACCCGCATGACCGACTCCCGACACACCCCGGACCCCGACGACATGCTGCTCCAGCACATGCGTCAACACAGCACCGGCGAGCCGCCCGCGTCCCTCGACGCCTTCATCCTCAACACCGCCCGCCGCGAAGCCCCGGCACCGCAACCGAACCTGTGGCAACGCTGGCTGCAAGCCTGCCAACGGCCACGCTGGCAAATGGCATTCGCCACGGTTGCAGGTTTGGCGCTGATGATCGGCGTGGTGATGCGCTCGCCCGTGCCGCAACCCGAAATCTCCACGGCGACCTTCTCGGCGCTGCATGAGCAAGCCGCGCCTGCCGCTGCGCCGCCAATGTCCGCGCCGGCGCCCGTGGCCCGACTGGCCATCGCGCCCAATGCCGAACGTGCGCAAGTCATGGGCTCGATGGCGGATGAGTCGAGCGCCAGGCTGAGTAAGCGCGCGCCGGTGGCGTTACCTTCGTTGGAGGAGGGGTTGCAGGAGATTGTGAGCCTGCGTGAGGCTGGGGAAACCAAGGCGGCTGATGAAAAGCTGTTGGCGTTGCACAAGCGCTTTCCCGGGGAAGATTTGCCGGCGCGACTGGAGTCCATGCGAAAGTAGCCAGCAGGTGTACTGCTGCAGGTTGACGATAGATCGGCAGCCTTTATAATTCCTCGCAACACGGCCCCTGTCGGTTAATGCGCTTCGGCGCAGAGACTGCTCAGGGGTTTTTTATTGCCGGCTTTTTTCAATTACCACTCGCGTAACTGCCAATTGCGGTCGACGCCCATGCCTTCCAGATTCAACTCAAGATGGTGCAGGTCTGGAAAGTCATGTTCCAACAATGTTTTCAGCCGACTTCCCCAGCTCTAAGATGGATTGATAACTCGCATCAGGTGTTGGGTGATGCACAGCAACATAAATGGTCGAGCGCGCCGGTGCACATCATCGTGAAACGCTGATAACGAAGGCGCTTGCTCAGCGGGCGGCAGTTTTGGCTGGTCAACGATGTTGCGGTTCCATAGGCGACTGTGATGAGCGCATACATTCCGCAAGTAGTTCAGGCTGCGTAACCAACTGGCGAAGACTCGTCCATTGCTGATGCCGTATGCCATGGAAATAGTGTCCTGATCACGCTCGGCCATGCCTGAGTAGAGGGTCGACAACGTGCCAAAGTCCCATACCTCGCATGCCACCCAGACCGCCAACGGTAAACCGTATTTTTCTTTGTTGTGACGGATGAAGTCTTCGTTCGAGCGGTTGATCAATGCTGCGTGTTTGCCGACCCACCCATGATGTTTGGTTAAGCCAGTCTTTCCATCCAGCTGGATAGAGAAGCTGTCATGGAATAGTTGGGGTTTCAGGTAGGCAAATTTATCGTGCCTGCCCAAGGTGTGAGAAATATCTACTCGGAGTGCTATTTCTATACGTTCCAGCGCATCCAGAGTTAACAAACGGAGCTTCTTATCGAAGACATACAGATCGATCGCATTCTGAAAGGTGGTACCGGGCTTGAATGTATCGAGGGGGAGTCGTGCAGGCTTCGTCTTAGAGGGTTTTTGATTCTTGTGCTGTAGAAGCGGACAACAGAGCTCTGTGCGTTCGCGAAAGGCAAACCAGTAGCCGCTGAGACGGTAGTAACCAATACGCTCCAGATATTCCAGGGCTTTAGGTGGGTCAGTGACGACCATGCCACGCGCGATGACCCGATCAAGCTGTTCCTGATAGCTCTGCCAAGGCTTTGGATAACCCTGCATCATTGATAAACCATCCTGGCTGCTGCGTGGCAGTCTTTTGTTGTATTCCAGTTGAAGCTCCGCGTGCGAACCGCCTCATTCTGCGGTTCTTCGTGCTTCTGGCGGCGAGCAATGTACCGTGATGGCGTCGCCCACGCTTATGCCGGAAGCATCCAGAGACAAAGACATCCAGATCCCAAGATGCAAAAAAGCCCCAGGCCTTTCGACCTGGGGCTTTCTCATCATATCTGGTGCCCCGGCGTCGTTTGAACTGGACTATAGGATGCCCGGTTTATAAGGATGCTAGTGGTGGTGTGTCAGTTAGGCATACACGTGGGCATACACGCCGGATGTTTCTGGGGAGTATTTTCTTTTCATTCCCGCTTGGTAAAGCTCCATCGGATAGTCAGTGGTTGGCTCCGATCAAGGGCGAATAATCATTTTTCTGTTCGACCTTCTGCCGCCAGTGAGGCGAGGGCGAGGGTAATGAATCCTGAATTCTCATCAAGTGTGTCCAGTGCGCCTCGGATGTTCTGTGCCACCTCTGTAGATCCTCGTTGCTCAACCCAGTTCGACAACTCCTCAATAGCAGCCCCCAATGCGAGCTGGTTTTCATTCATGCGCTTGAGCACTGATGCGAGTAGCGAGACGTCTTGCATGAGCGTTCTCCACGGTCTATAGGACGATCATGTCTGCGATCTGATACCCAAGATTTGTGACCTGATAGATCTCACCTTTGTAACCTTGGCCGACGATGAGGCCTTCGTGGGTCAGCTCGGCAATAGCCTGCTCCCATTTTGCGACTTCTCTTCGATCACTCTTTTCAGCGATGAGATTTTTGCCGTTTGTTTGCACGTCCGTTCCTTCCATGTAATCGACGTGAATAATTGTTCCTTGGGAATCCAAGCTCGCCTCCTTCAGCAGGATCCTAGCCTCACCTGATAGTTTTGGGATCGATGTATTGGACTCTAATATTTCACCCACGCCGCTGTTTTCCGCATTGTTGAACAGGGGGTGCTCGTTGACCTTCAACTGAAGGTGCCGATAGAGATTCGTACGGAAGTCGCTGAGGCTGTCATAGCTCTCATATAGTCCACGACTTTTGCAGTCGGTCTTGAATTTCTTAACCGCCGCAGCCTGATCAAGATCGACAGTGTCCATGGCAACGGGTTGAGATGAGAAATAGAGCATTGCCGGTTTGCCCGACTGAATATGCTTTTCGAGCTCTTCAACGGTGCCGCTTGCGTACTCATCGGTAGGGGTACCAATCCGTGTCCAAAATACCCCTATAAGAAGATCGCATTTTCCTAGGATTTGCTTGTTGATGATGGCTTGGGGGGAAGCCCCCATTTCTGGAGATGAGTGGGACTCCCACCCAATGGGTAGCAAGACGATTCTCCGAGCGTTTGAATTGACCGCGTTCCACTCATAGATGACGTCACGAACGATGGTGCGCTCAGAGGCAACATCACCTGGTGAGGCGATCATCACGTTGAAAGCTTCAGCTGTATAGCTCATTGCACATCCTCTGTGTTTGAGATCGATCTGTAGCTAAATGGCCTATAGCACTGGAGGCTATTAACTTCGCTTTCGGATCACGTTAAGGCTTCCATCAGCAACGGTATCGATCACGAATGAACTGGTTGTAATAGGAGCCTTTTGATCCCGCTAACATCAGGCCTTGGTGTATCGCTGGCGGGACATTACAGAAGTCATAGGAGTGACCCTGTTGAAAGCGGATACTCATTTTCCTCGTGTCCGGATCGTAGCCCACGGCGGTCATTGCACCAGAGCGCACGGCAATCATGTCCATAGCATTTTCCCAAACGTGCGGCCCTTCAGTAGGCCAACCCGTCTGATACTAGCTGAGCCGCTCTCGTCTGGAGCCTTCTCTCCCAAAAGTGCCGGGGCCCCTGGAGCTATTTTGAGGGTACGGGGCATGAAACCCGCGGGACTGAGTTAGTGGGAGGTGCTGGAAGTTACTGAAATTTCAATCGTTGAAATTGAAAGGATCTCGAAGAAAAAAGGGGATTCTTACGGGACGGGTAACGGTGCTCCGTTTTGTCAAGGATTGTGAACAGATGGCTCGGTCAACTCAGTTGACTAACGTTGACACCTAGCCACTAACGAGATCCGGCGGGTTCTTTTTCCGTGTCAGCCCAAAATGCCTCGGCTCCCCAGCGACGTTCCGACTCATACGGCAATTGCATTGGTGAACATCCGGGCCAGTTATTCAATAAACTAGGGAAACTCTGAAAAA
>NZ_JACARN010000005.1:0-338 GCF_013386605.1 Pseudomonas sp. IPO3749
TGCCCGTAATCCGACAGTGATTTGGGGGGCCGCCGCCACGCGCCATCCATGGCGCGGGGCGGCTAAACCGGCATCCCTGCCGGTTTACCCCCCAAATCCCTGCCGAATTCCGGCCAGCGTGTTTGACGGGGCGCCTAAGATCAAAATCAAAAGCAAAAGCACAGCGGCCTGACAGCCGGCTTGAGTGGTGTAGAGCATCTGGATAAACACGGCGTCTTCACGTTTTTCGCCGGCAAGCCGGCTCCTACAGAGGACAAAAAACGTATCCACGATGCGAAGCGAGTCGCTCTTGATCTTGATTTGAGGCGCCCCGTTAAACACGCTGGCCGAACGCAGGC
>NZ_JACARN010000050.1:0-39944 GCF_013386605.1 Pseudomonas sp. IPO3749
CAAGCTCCCTCGCCACAAGGGTTGATCTGAACCAGTGCTCCGCGATAAGCCCTCTAAAAAACGCCCCAAAACAGCGCAACCTTCTCCCGCCAAAAAGCTCCATAATCCCCCCTGAAATCCCCCCTCTTTTGTATCAATGGTTTTTCGCGAGGACAGTGTGTCTAAAGGTGTTGTTTTATCGGTCTTGGCCTCGGTGCTGTTTGCTGTGATGTATTACTTCACATCATTGCTCACGCCCTTGAGCGGGCTGGAAATTTTCGGCTGGCGCATGTTGCTGACCGTGCCGTGCATGACGATCTTCATGATCGTCAGCGGCGAATGGCGGCGCGTGTGGGAGTTGGTACAGTTGTTGGCGGCCAAGCCACGCTTGATTGCGGGTGTATTGTTGTCTTCCGCGTTGTTGGGCGTGCAATTGTGGCTGTTTATGTGGGCGCCGCTGAATGGGCGCAGCCTGGATGTGTCGGTGGGTTACTTCCTGTTGCCGCTGACCATGGTGCTGACCGGGCGCCTGGTGTGGGGTGAACAGCTGTCCTATCTGCAACGGATCGCCGTGTTTTTTGCCGCCCTCGGTGTACTCAACGAGTTGTACCAGGCCGGTGGATTCTCTTGGGCAACGCTGGTGGTGATCATTGGTTATCCGGTTTACTTCATCGTGCGCAAATACCTCAAGACCGACCATCTGGGCGGGCTCTGGCTGGATATGGCGCTGATGCTGCCGGTGGCCTGGTGGTTTGTGCAGAGTGGCGAGCAAGGCTTTGCGGTCATGGATGCCCACCCTAAACTGTACGCACTGATCCCGATGCTGGGGCTGATCAGTGCCTCGGCGCTGGTGAGCTACATCATTGCCAGCCGCTTGCTGGCGTTCAGCCTGTTCGGGTTGCTCAGCTACGTTGAGCCGGTCCTGCTGTTAGGCGTGGCGCTGATCTTGGGTGAAGGGATCAAGGGTGGTGAATGGTTCACCTACATCCCGATCTGGCTGGCGGTGATGGTGCTGGTGTTTGAAGGCTTCAAACACTTGGTGCGCCAACGCAAAGCCTGATGCGCAGGCAATAAAAAGCCCGGCCGGGGTCGCCCTCGGCCGGGCTTTTCTACGCTTAGTCGGCGGTCAATACACCACGACGCACCTGATCGCGTTCGATGGACTCGAACAGCGCCTTGAAGTTGCCCTCGCCAAACCCATCATCGCCCTTGCGCTGGATGAATTCGAAGAACACCGGGCCCATCAGGGTTTCCGAGAAAATCTGCAGCAGCAGGCGCTTGTCGCCTTCAACGGAAGAACCGTCCAGCAGAATCCCGCGTGCCTGCAGTTGATCCACCGGCTCGCCGTGGTTCGGCAGGCGGCCTTCGAGCATCTCGTAATAGGTGTCCGGCGGTGCGGTCATGAAGCGCATGCCGATCTTCTTCAACGCGTCCCAGGTCTTGACCAGGTCGTCGGTGAGGAACGCCACGTGCTGGATGCCTTCACCGTTGAACTGCATCAGGAACTCTTCGATCTGCCCCGCGCCCTTGGACGACTCTTCGTTCAGCGGGATGCGGATCATGCCGTCCGGCGCGCTCATGGCCTTGGAGGTCAGGCCGGTGTATTCGCCCTTGATGTCGAAATAGCGCGCTTCACGGAAGTTGAACAGTTTTTCGTAGAAGTTGGCCCAGTAGGCCATGCGACCGCGATAGACGTTGTGGGTCAGGTGGTCGATGACCTTGAGGCTTGCACCGACCGGATTGCGCTCCACCCCTTCGAGGAACACGAAGTCGATGTCATAAATTGAACTGCCTTCGCCAAAACGGTCGATCAGGTACAGCGGCGCGCCGCCGATGCCCTTGATCGCCGGCAGGTTCAATTCCATCGGGCCGGTTTCGATATGGATCGGCTGGGCACCGAGTTCCAGGGCGCGGTTGTAGGCTTTTTGCGAGTCCTTGACGCGGAACGCCATGCCGCACACCGACGGGCCATGTTCGGCCGCAAAGTAGGAGGCAATGCTGTTGGGTTCGTTGTTGAGGATAAGGTTGATCTCGCCCTGGCGGTACAGGTGCACGTTCTTGGAGCGGTGGGTCGCGACTTTGGTAAAGCCCATGATCTCGAAGATCGGCTCCAGGGTGCCCGGCGTCGGCGACGCAAATTCGATGAATTCAAAGCCCATCAGGCCCATTGGGTTTTCGTATAGATCTGCCATGGTGGCACCTCATCATTCTTGTAATAGACACAGTATTAGTGGCGAGCAAGGATGAGGTTGCAGGGTGGCGCACAGGAAAGGCCTCGCACGCTGCGGGCGAGGAAGTCACCAAAGATGAGGGGGGAGCCGAGTAGCTTCATGGGGTCATCAGTCTCTGACGGCTTAGGCTTGCGTGAGCGCAAGTCCATATTCTTGTATGCGTAAATCGATTCTACACAGCGTAACCACGTTTGTCCGTACTCTTATCAAATCCCCATTGCCCCCGCGCGTGCAAGGGGTTTGTTGCACAGGTAGATGCCCAGCAGGATCAGCGCACCGCCGGTCAGCATGGAAAGGGTCAACTGTTCGTCCAGCAACAAGGCGCCACAGATCACCGCTGTCAGCGGATTCAGGGCGATGAAGACCCCGGAGCGCGTCGCGCCGATACGCCGGATGCCATCGTAATAGCCGATATAGGCCAGCGCCGAACCCAGCACGCCGAGGTACATCAGGCTCAGTCCTTGCGCGAGATGCACGTTGCCCATCGCCTCCAGCGTAAAGCGCCCCATGACCAGTGTTGTGACGGTCAGCATGAGCGTGCCCAGCAGTATCGACCAGGTCACCGTCTGCAGCGGCCCCAGGCTCTGATTCAAACCACGGGAAAACAGTGAGTAGATGCCCCACCCCGCGACACACCCGAAGATCAGCACATCCCCACGCCAAGTGCTGGTTGCGTCGTTAAATACCTGGGGGTTGCGACTGACGATGACCACGGCGGCCCCCGCCAGACACAGCACGATCCCTGCGATTTTGCCGACACCGAGGCGCTCCTTGAACAACCACCAGGACGCCAGGCCGATCACGGCCGGGTTCAGCGCCACGATCAATGAAGCGCGCGACGCGTTGATGAACTGCAACCCGTAGAAGAAACACAGGTTGTAGAAAAAGATGCCGAAGAAACCCAGCAGCGCCAGTTGCAGTAGCTGCCGAGGGTTTGGCCGGACCAACCGGATGCGTGCCAAGCCCAGGAAGACCAGCAATGCCAGGCTGGCCAGCGCAAACCGCAGGCTGGCAGCCAGCAAAGGGTCGAGCGTCCCGCTCAGGTAGCGACCGGCCACAAAGGTGCCGCCCCAGATCATGGTGACGGCGGCCAGCTTCATATAAGTGATGCGATCTGAACTTGAATGCACGGGACAGGGCTCTGATGGCTTGAGAATGCCTGCATTCTTCTGGTAATACGGTGTCATCGTAAAATGAGTGATTGCTCATGACCCTGACCCAACTCGAAATCTTCTCACTCGTTGCCGAGCTGCAAGGCTTTACCAGCGCCGCGCACCGCCTCGGCATCAGCCAATCAGCGGTCTCTCACGCCATCAAAGGCCTGGAACAGGAACTGGGGGTGGCGCTGTTCAGGCGCCATCAGGCCCAGGTCGAACTCAGCGACATCGGCACACAGTTGCTGGGGCGTGCACGGGCGATGCTGGGGCTGGCCAACACGCTGCAACAGGAAGCGGCGGATGCGCGCGGCATGAAACGCGGGACTCTGCGAATCGGCTCATTCGGCCCCACCTCTTCGACCTACTTGCTGCCGAAGATCCTCAACCGGTTCCGCCTGGAGTATCCGGGCATTGAAGTCCACGTGGACGAAGGACCCGACAGGCAGGTCATCCAATGGCTCGACGAACGTAGGATTGATATTGGCTTTGTGGTGCTCGACCAAGAACGCTTCGACACTTTCCCACTGTTCGAGGACCAGATGGTCGCGCTGCTGCCGGCCGGGCATACGCTGGCTGCCCGTGAACACGTGAACCTCAAGGATTTGTGCAGCGATCCTTTCGCACTGACCGAGGCCGGCTCAACTGAATTGGTGATGCGCCTGTTCAACCAGGCGCGGCTGACCCCGAAGGTACGTTATCGCTGTTCGCAACTGCTGAGTACCCTGGAGACCGTCGGCCGGGGTGATGCGGTCAGCGTGGTGGCACAGGCCTCATTGCCGGCTGGACGTGATCCTCGGTATGTACAGCGCGCATTATCCCCTCGTGTACCGCGTCAAGTTGGCCTCGCCGTGCTCGACCGGCGCCAATCTTCTCCTGCCGCACTCGCCTTTATTCGCATTGCCCAAGGCCTGGAGCTATAGCGGCGCATACTGGCCAAATGGCTAGGCTCGCGAGCTTATTTCAGTCGAGCCATCTATCATCGACTCAATCTAATCCCTGTAACAGGCCGTTCACTCCATGCCCCTGACCGTCAACGGCCCGCGAAAACGCGCCACTCGCTACTTGATCACCTCGCTGAGTGCGCTGCTGCCGATTGCGCTTGGGGTCGTGATCCTGCACTGGCAAGCCGAACGTACCTTGCAACAAAGCACGGCCCAGACCGCCCAGGAGGCGGTGCGCCAATTCGACCTGATGCTCGACAATACCGCACTTGCCGCCAAGGCCTTGCTGCCACTGGCGGGGCAACCCTGTGATAACGGCGCACAACTGGCCCTGCGCGAACAAGTCACACGTCGCCCGTTTGTGCGTGCGACCACCCTGTCCTGGCAAAAAAACATCTATTGCAGCTCGTTGTTTGGCAGCAACTACGAATCGCCGGTCAACCCGGATGATTACGTAGATGGCCGCTTATGGCTGATGAACGGCAACCCGGTGACACCCGATACCGCGCTGCTGGTCTACCGGTTGGTTGAGGGCGACAAGGCGGCTTTTGCGTCGATTGATGGCTATCACCTGACCAACGCCCTGCGCCTGATCAGCCGATACGCCCACCTGGTGCTGCAAGTAGGCCCCAATTGGCTCGGGGCTGATGGCAAGGTGCATGACACTGCGGTGCCGACATTCGCAGTGGCCCACCATCACTTGGCGTCCGCGCGCTATCACTATAGCGTGGACGCAGGCATGCCGGCCGGTGAAGTGTGGCGCTACATGCAGGCCCGATACCCGGCAATGTTCAGCCTGATCATGTTTTTTGGCGTGCTGGCAGGCCTTTTGGCGCACTGGCTGCAAAAGCGCTCATCGGCACCGACTCACGAATTGCAGCGGGCATTGGGCGCCAATGAATTCATTCCGTATTTCCAACCGGTGGTCCGAGGCGATACCCGTGAGTGGGCCGGCTGCGAAGTACTGATGCGCTGGCAACACCCTAAAGAAGGCCTGGTACGCCCTGACCTGTTTATCCCCCTGGCCGAGCATTCGGGCCTGATCGTACCGATGACCCGCGCCCTGCTGCGCCAGACCGCCGCGCAACTGGCGCCCCATGCATCGCGTTTCAGTCCGGGGTTTCATATCGGCGTCAATATCACCGCACGGCACTGCCAGGATTTGGCCTTGGTGGACGACTGCCGTGAGTTTCTGGCCGCCTTTGCTGTGGGCCAGGTGACGTTGGTGCTGGAGTTGACCGAGCGCGAGCTGATCGTGCCCACTGACATTACCCGCCAGCTGTTCGACGCCCTGCATCAACTGGGGGTAATGATCGCTATTGATGACTTCGGCACCGGCCACTCTAGCCTGGGCTATTTGCGTAACTTCAATGTCGATTACTTGAAGATCGACCAGAGTTTTGTCGCCATGATCGGTGCCGATGCACTCTCGCGGCATATTCTCGACAGCATCATTGAACTGTCCGGCAAACTCGATTTGGGCATTGTTGCAGAAGGTGTGGAAACGCCTGAACAGTCCGATTACCTGGCCGCTCAAGGCGTGGATTTCCTGCAGGGCTACCTGTTTGGAAAGCCTTTGCCGTGCGATGAATTTATTAAATCACTGGCCAGCCATTGAATAGCCATGCACTACCTGCACTGAAATAATGTTATTTAGACAAAAGACATGATTTACTCGTGGCAAATTAACTACTACAATTTTTCCAGCCTGTGCAGAACTCGCGGGACGGCTTCTTTCTTGAGTCGCCTTAAAGCGCTTGGCTTATAGCTTTGTCTGCAGTTGATATCAGCCAAACACACTATTGGAGTACCTATTTTGTCCAGACTCGCCGAATTTCGCGCAGCCGAAAAAGCCCTTCAAGAGCAGCTTGCCCAGCTGGAATCCCTGAAGAACGACGCCGGCCTGAAGAAAGAAATCGAATTCGAAGAAAAGCTCCAGGGCCTGATGAAGACCTACGGCAAAGGCCTGCGCGACATCATCTCCATCCTTGATCCAAACCCGGGCAAGTCCAGTGCTGCTGCCGTCAGCGCACCAAAACAGCGCCGCGCACGCGTGGTCAAGGTTTACCAGAACCCGCACACCGGTGAGCTGATCGAAACCAAAGGCGGCAACCACCGTGGCCTCAAGGCCTGGAAAGAACAGTACGGCGCAGCCACTGTAGATTCCTGGCTTCGCGGTTGATTGCACGGCACTAACAAAGAGCCCCGCATATGCGGGGCTTTTTTAATTCTGCGGTTCGAAACCGAACTTAAATAACGTTTCATTATGTTCAGAATCGACAGGCACCCCACACTTAAAGTTTCAGGCTATCGCGTACCGAACTGACCTCATCCTTGCTTGCTTCGTACGCCTCGGCCTGCCCTGCGTATGAAAAAACATAGGCCTTATTGGCATCAACCGCGCCCACCAATGTTTGCGAAAGCACGTGACGTCCATTTTCGGTTATCACACAAGTAGTTTCCAACGCCTCAAGACGGCTCAATGTTGTAGGGTGCATCTTGCTGCACACACTTTGATAACCGCCCTGGGCAAAATCTTTCTGGATAGACTTGCGCATTTCCAGCAGTACACCTTGAAGATTAACCTTGTGCCCCGCTTCAATCGGCGTACCGGTCAACTCCATTACCATCAAGGTCGTGCCATTCTCATCATTCTTTATTGCACGCTGGCGCGACACCGTCTGAGGTTTGGCGGGCGCTTCGCCATCCGGTACCACCTCTTCGACTTGCCAGCCACTGGGCCAGTGAATTTCGGGGTCGGCCGCCAGTACGCAGGAACTGCCGACCAGCAAACACACAGCGCTCAACAGCGGTTTACGAAATGCGATCATTGCAAAAAATACCCAAGGTTCAAGCGTCAAAGTTTGAGCCCCGGCGCCCCTGTGTCGCAAGGCCTGCATGGTCTTTTTCATTTGGCGCCTGGGGCGAGCCTTGCGTATCATGGACCGGCTGCACGGATGCCAGCCGCAAGCCAAGGAACCGCTCACATTTCAGAGCTGCGTTTGCCCCATTTTTTCTGGAGGGCCCATGAGCCTGCACGAACTGAACACTTTCCCGGGCGTTACCGCCCAACCGGACACCGCCACCACGAACTTCGTGTTCAACCACACCATGCTGCGGGTCAAGGACATCACCAAGTCGCTGGACTTCTACACCCGCGTCCTGGGTTTTTCCCTGGTTGAAAAGCGCGACTTCCCGGAAGCCGAATTCAGCCTGTACTTCCTCGCCCTGGTGGACAAATCCCAGATCCCGGCCGACGCCGCCGAGCGCACCCAGTGGATGAAGTCGATTCCAGGCATCCTGGAACTGACCCACAACCACGGCACCGAAAACGATGCCGACTTTGCCTACCACAACGGTAATACCGACCCACGCGGTTTTGGCCATATCTGCATCTCGGTGCCGGATATCGTCGCTGCCTGCGAACGTTTCGAAGCCCTGGGCTGCGACTTTCAGAAGCGCCTGAGCGATGGTCGCATGAAGAGCCTGGCCTTCATCAAGGACCCGGACGCTTACTGGGTCGAGATTATCCAGCCCGCACCGCTGTAACGAAAAAACCCCATGATCACTCATGGGGTTTTTCATTTCCGTCTGCGGATTTACGCCGGGGCGGAAGTCCGGATCAGGTGATCGAAAGCACTCAGCGAAGCCTTGGCGCCCTCGCCCACTGCAATCACGATCTGCTTGTACGGCACCGTCGTCACGTCGCCGGCGGCGAATACGCCTGGCAGTGAAGTCTCACCCCGCGCGTCGACGATGATCTCGCCACGTGGTGTCAGTTCCACGGTGCCTTTGAGCCAATCGGTGTTGGGCAGCAAACCGATCTGTACAAAGATCCCTTCCAGGTCGATGGTCTTGAACTCGCCGCTGTCACGATCCTTGTACGCCAGGCCGGTGACTTTCTGGCCATCGCCTTTCACTTCGCTGGTCAACGCACTGGTGATCACGTCAACGTTCGGCAGGCTGTAGAGCTTTCGTTGCAGCACGGCGTCGGCGCGCAATTTGCTGTCGAACTCAAGCAAGGTCACGTGGCTGACGATACCGGCCAGGTCGATGGCCGCTTCAACGCCGGAGTTACCGCCGCCGATCACCGCCACACGCTTGCCCTTGAACAGCGGACCGTCGCAGTGCGGGCAGAAGCACACGCCTTTAGCCTTGTATTCCTGCTCGCCCGGCACACCCATTTCGCGCCAGCGGGCGCCGGTGGCCAGGATCACGGTCTTGGACTTCAGGGTCGCACCGCTTTCAAAACGGATTTCGTGCAGGTCGCCGGCGTTTTTCGCAGGCACCAGGCTGCTGGCGCGCTGCAGGTTCATGATGTCCACGTCGTATTGGCGCACGTGGGCTTCGAGCGCGCTGGCCAGTTTCGGCCCTTCGGTCTCTTGTACAGAGATGAAGTTCTCGATGGACATGGTGTCCAACACTTGGCCGCCAAAACGCTCGGCAGCGACGCCGGTACGGATGCCTTTACGTGCAGCGTAGATCGCGGCCGCAGAACCGGCTGGGCCACCACCGACCACCAGCACGTCAAAGGCATCTTTGGCGCTGATTTTCTCGGCGGCTTTTTCAATGCCACTGGTGTCGAGTTTGGCAAGGATCTCTTCCAGGCCCATGCGGCCCTGGCCGAAGTTCACGCCGTTCAAGTAAACACTCGGTACCGCCATGATCTGGCGCTCGTCGACTTCAGCCTGGAACAGTGCACCGTCGATGGCGACGTGGCGGATGTTCGGGTTGAGCACGGCCATCAGGTTCAGCGCCTGGACCACGTCCGGGCAGTTCTGGCAGGACAGCGAGAAGTAAGTCTCGAAGCTGAACTCGCCTTTAAGGGCGCGGATCTGTTCAATGACTTCGACACTGGCCTTCGACGGGTGGCCACCGACTTGCAGCAGGGCCAGCACCAACGAAGTGAATTCATGGCCCATCGGGATGCCGGCGAAACGCAGGCTGATCTCGGCACCTGGGCGGTTGATGGAGAACGACGGCTTGCGCGCATCATCACCATCGGTTTTCAGGGTGATCAGCGACGTGAGGCTGACCACATCCTGCAAAAGGGCAAGCATTTCCTGGGATTTCGCACCGTCGTCGAGGGAGGCGACGATCTCGATCGGCTGGGTGACCCGTTCCAGGTATGACTTCAACTGAGCTTTAAGATTGGCGTCCAACATACGGGCGATTTCCTATAAATTTCGGTTTATTGCAGACAAAAAAACGCCCGAGCGAATCTCGCCCGGGCGTTTTGGGGGCGGATGCAGCTTACTTCAGTGCGGAATACCGCCCTTGGGACTTCACAGACTTAGATCTTGCCGACCAGGTCCAGGGACGGAGCCAGGGTGGCTTCGCCTTCTTTCCACTTGGCTGGGCATACTTCGCCTGGGTGGGCAGCAACGTATTGAGCGGCTTTGATTTTGCGCAGCAGCTCGGAAGCGTCACGGCCAACACCGCCGTCGTTCAGCTCAACGATCTTGATCTGACCTTCTGGGTTGATCACGAAAGTACCGCGGTCTGCCAAGCCAGCTTCTTCGATCAGCACGTCGAAGTTGCGGGAGATGGTCAGGGTGGGGTCGCCGATCATGGTGTATTGGATCTTGCCGATGGCTGGCGAAGTGTTGTGCCAGGCAGCGTGGGCAAAGTGGGTGTCGGTGGAAACGCTGTAGATCTCGACGCCCAGTTTCTGGAATTCGGCGTAGTTGTCAGCCAGGTCTTCCAGTTCGGTTGGGCAAACGAAGGTGAAGTCGGCTGGGTAGAAGAACACAACGGACCACTTGCCTTTCAGGTCAGCGTCGGACACATCGACGAAGTTGCCGTTTTTGTAGGCGGTAGCTTTGAACGGTTTTACTTGGCTGTTGATGATAGGCATCGTTGACTCTCCGTCAGGTTTGTAGAAGGGCTTAGTAAGTTGATGAGGTGAATCCTACCCACTCTCTCGACCGATGGCTCATTGGCAAACCTGATGCTGACGATTGGTTTTCCCTATCAGGTGACTGTATTAATAGAAGAAATCTCAAAGCAGCGGTTGCGTCGCCAGGGTCATGCCAAGAAAGGGCGTCGCTTCAACATAGCGCATGGCGGATTTCATGTCGCTCCAGCCGACGTAACTCATCAACGACTTCAAATCCCAGCCGCTGCGGTGAGCCCAGGTGGCAAACCCACGGCGCAGCGAGTGACTGGTGTAGTGCTCGGCGGGGATGCCGGCGCGCTCCAGCGCCTGGCGCAGCAACGGGATCACGCTGTTGGGATGCAACCCCTCCTCTCCCAGGTTGCCCCAGCGATCAATGCCGCGAAACACCGGGCCACGCACTAATGCCGAGGCGCTGAGCCATTCGCTGTAGGCCTGCACCGGGCACAGGCGCAGCAACGCCGGGGTTTGGTAGGTCTTGCCGAGGTTGTCGCGGTCGCTTTTGCTGCGCGGCAGATACAGGCTGATCCCGGCACCGGGCGTCGCTTGCACATGCTCGATCTCGAGTCGACACAGCTCATCGCTGCGAAAGCCGCGCCAGAAACCCAGCAGGATCAGTGCAGTGTCGCGCTTGGCGCGCAGTAGACGAGGCAAGTCGTGGGCAGCGTCTTTCGCCTCGCTTTCAAGGGAGGCCACGACCTGTTCAAGGTGTTTGAGTTGCAAGGGCTCGGCTTGCTTCTCCTGCGCCGGGTGCACGGCACGGATGCCCTTGAGCACCTTACGCACCACCGGCGCCTTGGTCGGATCGGGAAAGCCTTGGCTCGTATGCCACTGCGCCAGTGCCGATAGTCGCAGCTTCAACGTGTTGACCACCAAGACGCCGGCATACGCCACCAGATAACGCGCCACGCTGTCGCTGGTCGCGGGCAGGAACCCTCCCCAGCTCACTTCGAAATGCTCGATGGCCGCACGGTAACTGCGTCGCGTGTTATCGCGGGTGGCGGCGTTGAGGTAACGATCCAGATCGCTCATGAGAGGCCTATTCGTACTGCTGGCGGTGGCTTTCGCGGGTCAAACCCGCATGACACGGGATAATACGCCAATATCCCATCTGTTAAATCATGAATTCAAACGATATTTTATTCATGATATAGTACGTATATACATACTACGTACCACAGTACTAAATCGACGGAGACCCCATGGCTCGTGGCGGCATTAATAAAGCGGTAGTTCAAACGGCACGCCTGGCGATCCTCGCTCGCGGCGAAAACCCCAGCATCGACGCTGTACGCATCGAAATGGGCAACACCGGCTCGAAAACCACGATTCATCGCTATCTGAAGGAGCTGGATGAGAGCGAAACCCGAGTCACCATCACCGAGGCGCCCATCGACGACGAGCTTGGCGAACTGGTGGCACGCCTGGCGCAACGCTTGAAGGAGAAAGCCCAGGAACCTATCGACCTGGCCCTGGCGCAGTTCGAGCAACAGAAGGCCGCCCTGCTCGCTCAAGTGGAAGCCCTTGAGGAGACCCACAACCAGCTCAAGCAACAATTTGATATCCAGGCCGCCGCCCTGGCAGACGAAAGCGCCGCCCTGCAAACCACCAGCACCAGCCTGCAGACCGAGCAAACCCGTAACGCCGGGCTGAGCCAGGCGTGCAGTGATTACGAATTACGGATCAACGACAAGGACGAGCAGATTCGCTCGCTGGAAGAAAAGCACTTGCACGCAAGGGATGCCCTGGAGCATTACCGTAATGCGATCAAGGAGCAGCGTGAGCAGGAACAGCGCCGCCACGAAGGCCAATTGCAACAAGTCCAGGCCGAATTGCGTCAGGCCCAGCAGAGCGCCATGGTGCGTCAGGATGAAATCACCCAACTGCATCGCGACAACGAGCGGCTGCTGATCGAGCATCGGGTGACATCGAAAGAGTTGACGGCGCAGCAGGAACAATCCCGCAAAGACCAGGCCCAGCAGCTCAAGCTGAGCGAACAGGTGAGCCTGATTGACAGCGAGCGCGCCCTGCTCCAGGAGCGCCTGCGCGTTGCGGTGCTGGAGAGCCAGTCACGCCAGGACGCGTTGACTGAACATCAACTGTCCAACAAAACCCTGGAACTGGAACTGATCAAAGCCCAGGCGAATATCGAGGCATTGCGCCTGGCGGCCGCCGTTGCGACGGCGCCAGAGGCAACGCCCGAGCGCTGATCAGCCCGCCACAGGCGTGCGCATGGTGACGAACTCTTCCGCCGCCGTAGGGTGCACGCCGATGGTGTCGTCGAAATGCTGCTTGGTCGCGCCCGCCTTCAGCGCGATCGCCAGGCCCTGGACGATCTCGCCGGCATCCGGTCCGACCATGTGGCAACCCAGCACCTGGTCGGTGTCGGCATCGACCACCAACTTCATCAGGGTTTTTTCCTGGCACTCGGTCAGGGTCAGCTTCATGGGCCGGAAACGGCTTTCGAAGATCTGCACCTTATGACCCTTCTCTTTCGCCTCTTCTTCAGTCAGGCCAACCGTGCCAATGTTGGGCAGGCTGAACACCGCCGTCGGGATCATGGCGTAATCCACCGGGCGATACTGCTCAGGCTTGAACAGGCGACGCGCCACGGCCATGCCTTCGGCCAACGCAACCGGTGTCAGTTGCACGCGCCCGATCACGTCGCCGATGGCCAGGATTGACGATTCGGCGGTCTGGTACAGATCGTCCACTTCGACGAAACCACGCTTATCGAGCTTCACGCCGGTGTTTTCCAACCCAAGGTTGTCCAGCATCGGGCGGCGACCCGTGGCGTAGAACACACAGTCCGCTTCCAGCACGCGGCCGTCCTTCAGCGTGGCTTTGAGGCTGCCATCGGCTTGCTTGTCGATACGCTCGATATCGGCATTGAATTGCAGGTCGAGGCCACGCTTGGTCAGCTCTTCCTTCAGGTGTGTACGAACCGAACCGTCGAAGCCACGCAGGAACAGGTCACCGCGATACAGCAGGGTTGTCTGCGCGCCCAAGCCATGGAAAATCCCTGCGAACTCGACGGCAATATAGCCACCACCGACCACCAGTACACGCTTTGGTAATTCCTTGAGGAAGAACGCCTCATTGGAGCCAATGGCATGTTCACGCCCTGGAATCTCCGGAATCTGCGGCCAGCCACCTGTTGCGATGAGGATGTGCTTGGCGGTAAAGCGCTCGCCATTGATCTCGACCTGATGCGCATCCACCAGGCGCGCGTGCCCTTCATGCAGGGTCACACCGCTGTTGACCAGCAGGTTGCGGTAGATGCCATTGAGGCGATTGATCTCGCGGTCTTTATTGGCGATCAGGGTGGCCCAATCAAAATTCGCCTCGCCCAGGGACCAACCAAACCCGCTGGCCTGCTCAAAATCCTCGGCAAAGTGTGCGCCATACACCAACAGTTTTTTCGGCACGCAGCCGACGTTGACGCAGGTGCCGCCCAGGTAGCGGCTTTCCGCCACGGCCACCTTGGCACCAAAACCTGCGGCAAAACGCGCCGCACGAACACCGCCGGAACCGGCGCCAATCACATACAGGTCAAAATCGTAAGCCATTTCACTCTCCTCGGCAGGCAACCAGCATACCGACTTACATGGGGCTGAAAAACGAAAAAGCCACCCGAAGGTGGCTTTTTTGGAACAGGCCGCTTACAGCGTGGATCAGTAAGCCTTGCCAGTCTTGTAGAAGTGCTCGTAGCAGAAGTTGGTCGCCTCGATGTAGCCTTCAGCGCCACCGCAGTCGAAACGCTGGCCCTTAAACTTGTAGGCAATCACGCAACCGTCTTTGGCTTGCTTCAACAGGGCGTCGGTGATCTGGATTTCACCGCCCTTGCCTGGCTCGGTTTCTTCGATCAACTTGAAGATGTCCGGGGTCAGGATGTAACGGCCGATGATCGCCAGGTTCGACGGGGCATCTTCCGGTGCTGGCTTCTCAACCATATCGCGTACGCGGATCAAGCCATCGCCAATGTCGTCGCCGGCGATAACGCCGTACTTGTTGGTTTCAGTCGGGTTCACTTCCATCACGGCAACGATGGTGCAACGGTATTTCTGGTATAGCTTGACCATCTGGGTCAGTACACCGTCGCCTTCCAGGTTGACGCACAGGTCATCCGCCAGCACCACGGCGAACGGTTCGTCACCGATCAGCGGGCGGCCGGTCAGGATCGCGTGGCCGAGGCCTTTCATCTGGGTCTGGCGAGTGTAGGAGAACGAGCACTCGTCCAGCAGCTTGCGAATGCCAACCAGGTATTTTTCCTTGTCGGTGCCCTTGATCTGGTTTTCCAGCTCATAGCTGATGTCAAAGTGGTCTTCCAGCGCGCGCTTACCGCGGCCGGTCACGATGGAGATTTCGTTCAGACCGGCATCCAGTGCCTCTTCGACGCCGTACTGAATCAGTGGCTTGTTCACCACCGGCAGCATCTCTTTGGGCATGGCCTTGGTCGCTGGCAAGAAGCGAGTGCCGTAACCGGCTGCTGGGAACAAGCATTTCTTGATCATATGGGTCCTTACAAAGGGCTGTGCGTACGGAATTCGGCGCAGTCTAATCAGGCCGCAGTCACCTTACAATGGGTCCTGCTGGCGTTGCGATGTCATCATAGAGAAAAAATGTCGGCGTAAGTTCCGCTGGTCTCGTGAAGAGCCTCCACACCGGCACGGTAAAAACCACCTGCACCTCAGGATTTCAAAGGGCTGTATCCTTTTTAGCACGCTTTTGCACCCAGGACACTGACCGAGAATAACCTGCGCGCACCTGCCGCATTTGGCGCTATCATTACGCCTTGAATCACACCACGAGATTGATAGATGTCAGAACCAAAAGGCGTAAACGGCTACTTGATCACCCAGCGTGCGGACGGCTGGCACCTGATCAACTTCCACGGTGACAGCGTCGCCGGGGTCTTCCCCACCGAGAGCCAGGCGATCGCCGTGGCCGAAGTGTTTGTGGACGAAGCAGGCCACGCGTCGAGCAAACAACCGAAAACCAAGTAAGTTCCGCTGCGCTGTCATCAAGCCCCGTTCATCGGGGCTTTTTTGTGGGCGGCGCCCCGCTGAAACCGCGCCGTGGCCGTTACATGGCGACATCTATCGATGTTTGCATCATTAATCTCTGTAATTCTATTCTTACAGAAATCATAACGTTCAAAACACTCTCTCCCTTAATGATGGTAGTCCATCTCTTACAGCTAATTATTGTTTTTTGGCAAAATGCCATATCCCTCTTACACATCCTGACATAACCGGCTACGCAACTAGGCGAATCAGGCGACTTACTTTTATCCACGCAAACCCAACAATGGCCTGAGTTCGAACGCCGCTGAAACTTGCAATGCAAATAGTTGGAAAAATCAAATTCCTCCTCACTGCAACTTGGTCGGCGTCGAACCAAGTTCCCTGCATGCTTTACATGTCAGTAATGAACGGTAGGTGCTCACCTGCCTGCGGGGTTTCTTTATGACGTTCATTAATATAGATGGGTCTTAGCTGATGAAAACTGAAATCAAAACCGCACTGTTGTCTATTGGGCTGCTGATGGGGTCGATGTCCGTCGCGCAAGCTGCGGATGGCACTATCACCTTCTTAGGATCGGTCCACTCAGGTGCTTGTTCTATCAAGCCAGACTCTGTCGATCAGTCCGTTCACCTGGGTGCAATCGCAAAACATCAATTGCAAACGGGAGGCAAGTCCGAAGCCCGCCGCGTACTGATCGAGCTTGAAGGTTGCGATCTCACCGGCCTGACCGACAACACCGTAACCACCACCTTCACGGCTGCTCCATCGTCCGTTGTTCCGGGTGCAATCGGCACCGTGGGTGGCGCGGGCAACATCGGCATCATGATGACCCACGGCGGCAAACTCGTTGAGTTGGGTGTGCCTACTACCCCGCAGGCCATCGTTGCCGGTGATAACACGCTGGAGTTCGGTGCCTACGTACAAGGTGCGGCGACGGGCAACGTCGTACCCGGGGATTTCAGCGCGACCACCAATTTCACCCTGGCTTATCAGTAAGCACTTCACCCCCGCCATCCCACATGGCGGGGGGCGAACTGATGGGAGATAACGGTGAAAACATTAATAAGCCTCGCTATAGCCTCTTCATTGGCGGTCGTCAGCCTCAGCGTCGTCGCGAAGACATCCGGTCAGGGCGATGGAGTGGTCACGCTGGGTGGAGAGGTCATTGACTCGGCGTGCGGGCTGGAACTGGCGAGCGCCGACCAGTCCATCGAAATGCCGCCCGAACCCATTGGCCGGCTCTTGCGCAACACGATCGGCGAGCCTCATCCCTTCCAGCTGCGCCTGGTCAATTGCTCATTGACTCGCCCGGACCCTCTGCGCCCTGGGTTAACGCTGCCCGACTGGGAGCATCTGCGCGTGACATTTGACGGGGCGAGCGACCGTCAAGGCCGCTCTTTCGCCGCCGCAGGGCTTTCCCAAGGGGTTGCATTTCATATCTGGGATTCGCTTGGCCAGGAGAGTGTTCCAGGTGAGCCGATGCCGCTGGTGCCCCTGAATGAAGGCGACATGACCCTTCACTACACGGTCCGCCTGGTCGGTAACGGATTGCAACTGATGCCTGGGGATCACCGCGCGGCAGTGCGGTTCAAGTTGGAATACTTCTGAACATTGATGGGTTGCTTTCATGTTGAATGCGTCGAAAATCAAACATTCGCTCTGCCCTACCCTGTTTGGAGGGTTGATATCCGTGGCGGGCACTGCATTGGGTGCAGGGGATATCGAGTTCAATACTGACGTTCTGGATCTGAATGATCGCACTAATATTGACTTGTCCCAGTTTGCCCGCAGCGGCTTTATTCTGCCCGGCACTTATTCAATGGTGGTGCAACTAAACAACCAGCCACTGCCTGAACAATCCGTCGCATTTTACCCTCCCGATAACGATCCCAAAGGCAGTGAAGCCTGCTTGTCTCCCGCTATCGTGGAGCAATTGGGCCTGAAGGAATCCGGCGCCACTGAATTGACTTGGTGGAAAGGCGGGGAATGCCTGGATATCCGGGCGCTGCCCGGCATGGAGGTAAGTGGCGACCTGGCCACCGGCACGCTGAACATCAACTTGCCGCACGCTTACCTTGAGTACAGCGCGATCAACTGGGACCCGCCTTCGCGTTGGGATGAAGGGGTGCCAGGGCTGCTGCTCGACTACAACATGACGGCACAAACCAGCCATCAGAGGAACGACCGCACCCGCAATGACGTCAGTGGTAACGGCACGTTGGGAGCCAACGCCGGCGCTTGGCGCTTGAGGGCGGATTGGCAGGGCCGGGTCGACCAGGACCGCGAGGCGTCGGCCAGGCGTTCGCGTCTGGAATGGAGTCGTTACTATGCCTATCGCGCCATTCCATCGCTGAAGGCACGTCTGGTACTGGGAGAAAACTACCTGTATTCGGACCTGTTCGACAGCTTCCGATTTACCGGCGCCGCGCTCAACTCCGATCAGAGTCAACTGCCACCGAATCTGCGCGGTTATGCACCTGAGGTGGTCGGCGTCGCCAAGACCAATGCGAGAGTCATCATCAGCCAGCAGGGCCGCGTGCTGTATGAAACCCTGGTGGCCGCGGGACCTTTTCGTATCCAGGACCTGAATGACGCGGTGAGCGGCAAGCTCGACGTGCGGGTAGAAGAACAGGATGGCTCGGTCCATATCTCCGAGGTCAATACCGCAGGCGTACCTTACCTGACTCGCCCTGGCCACATCCGTTACAAGGTCGCCGCGGGACGACCGTCCAATCTTCAATATGGCGCGGATGGCGACTTCTTCACTACCGGGGAGTTCTCATGGGGCGTCAGCAACGGTTGGTCGCTGTTTGGCGGCGCCATTACCGATAACAACTACCGCGCGTTATCGGTCGGGGTGGGTCGTGACTTGTTGTCATTCGGCGCCCTTTCGTTGGATGCCACCCAGGCCCAGGCCAATGTCTGGAATGACACACTGTCGGGCAAATCCTACCGCCTGCAATATTCGAAGCACTTCGAGCAGTACGACAGCCAAATAACCTTTGCTGGCTATCGGTTTTCTGAACAGAACTACTTGAGCATGAGCGAATACCTCGATGCGCGTCATTACGGCAGGAACGGTGAACTCGCCGGGCGCTACAGGTACGACGAGTACACAGAAAGTTGGAAACCTATTGGTGGCAGTAAAGCCTTGTACACCGCGACGATCAATAAGCAATTTCGCGATTTGGGCACCACCGTTTACTTGAGTTACAACAAACAGACTTATTGGGAGCGCGCGGACACGCAACGTTGGAACTTGGCGGTGTCACGCTACTTCAATCTTGGGACGGTCAAAAACATGAGCCTGTCCCTGAATGTACACCGCACACTGGACTACAACTATAAAGATAACGGCGTTACGCTGACCGTCAGCCTCCCGTTAGGGCGTACGGGCACTCTGTCGATGGACGCTGATAGAACCCGTGGCGATAACGGTTTTTCAACGCGATACAGCGATCGCCTGGATGAACGTAACGGCTACCAACTCAGTGCCAGTGACAAGGCTGTCAGTGGCTACCTGAATCACATCGGTGATCAAGCCGACATCGACCTTGCAGCCAGCCAACAACGGGACGGCTACAGCACCTTGAGTGTGTCTGCGCGCGGAGGCGCCACGCTCACGCCCCAAGGCGCAGCCCTGCATCGGGCCAACAGCATGGGTGGCACTCGGCTGATGGTCGACACCGGCGGCGTGGCCGATGTGCCGGTACGCGGTTACGGCGCACCGACACGCAGTAACGCCTTTGGCAAAGCAGTCATTTCCGACATCGGCAGCTATCAGCGCATGGCGGCCAGTGTCGACCTGGAAAGTTTGCCCAGCAATGTCGAAGCCACCCAATCCGTCACCCAACTCACACTGACCGAAGGCGCGATTGGCTATCGATCCCTGCCTGTGATTGCCGGCGAAAAAGCCATGGCGGTCCTGCGCCTGCCGGACGGCACTTCGCCGCCGTTCGGTGCGACGGTGAAGAACCTCAAACAGCAAGACACCGGCATTGTAAATGACGGCGGCAACGTCTACCTGAGCGGCATACAGCCTGGCGCAGAGATGACCGTCAGTTGGGGAGGCGCAGAGCGATGCACCCTCACGCTCCCTGTCGTGCTACCCGCTGATGCCTTGACTGACGCGCTGCAACTGGGCTGCCGAATGGTAGCCAATGATTCATCCCTGCCCGAGCAAGAAACGTTGACCGGGAAGCGTACCGACACGGAGAAAACATCCTCATGAAGCTGAATACACGTCTTATCCAGGCCAGCGCGTGGCTGGTTCTTGGCTTGAGCCAAAGCACCAACGCCGCGATTGGCCTTGATCGTACCCGAGTGATTTTTGATGGTGGCAAAGATGCCACCAGCGTAAGCATCACCAATAACAACACCCAGTTGCCGTATCTGGCTCAAGGCTGGATCGAAGACGAAGCCGGCGAAAAAATCACCACCCCTTTGATCGTGCTACCGCCGGTCCAGCGTGTGGAACCCGGCAAACAAAGCCAGGTGAAGGTTCAGGCGTTACCGGCGGCCAAATCGTTGCCCCAGGACCGGGAGACCGTCTACTACTTCAATTTGCGCGAAATTCCGCCGCGTAGCGATAAAGCCAACACCCTGCAGATTGCCCTGCAGACCCGAATCAAGCTGTTCTACCGGCCGCAAGCCATTGCGCCCAGCCAGCAGGACTTGTCCACCCCGTGGCAGGAAAAACTCACCCTCACCCGCGATGGCGAGCGTTACCAGGTGAATAACCCGACGCCTTACTACGTGACGCTGGTGGATGCGCGCAGCACCAAGGACGGCAAGACCGTGGCCGGTTTCGAGCCCTTGATGGTTCCACCCAAAGGCATGCTGGCCCTGGGCGTCACCGCTAAAACGCTCGGCACCACGCCGCATCTGGCCTACGTGAATGATTACGGCGGACGCCCATTGATGGCCTTCACCTGCAGTGGCGACACCTGCACGGTGAATGCACAAGCCTCCCCATCCAATCAGTAGCACCAGCCGCTGGAGAACACCATGAAGTGGCACATTGTGAAGGGCTTGGGCGGACTGTTATTGGCCGCGCCATGGGTCGCACAGGCCGAGGACGTCGAAGGCATGAACGGGATGTTGAACATTTCCGGGAGCATGCATGAAATCCCCTGCGCGCTGGAAATAAACTCACTGCATCAAACCATCGACCTTGGCGCCGTATCGGCCAGCCAGTTGCAACGCCCCGGTGATCAAGCAAGACCTGTGGCATTCCAATTGCGCTTTGCCGATTGCCAGCGCACCGCCGGCAGCATCCGCAGCGAACGAACGGGCAACCTGACGTGGAGCGCCTTTCAACCGGTGCTGTCGGTCATGTTTGTTGCCCCTGCCGATGCTGATGACTCAAGGCTCGTCAAAGTGCAGGGCATAACAGGAATGGGCCTGCGCCTGGCCGACGCCCTGGGACGCGATGTACAGCTGGGATCGCGGGGTGAACCGCTGTTTTTGCCACTGGGCAGTAACACCCAGACCTGGACTGTTCAGCCCACACGCACCACCGCCCCGCTGACCAGCGGGGCGTTCCGGGCCGTGGTGGATTTCAAGCTCAACTATGAGTAAGGGCGTGACAATGGCTAAGCCATCCGGCCCATGGGCCGTTCTTATCAGTGGTGGCCTGCTTTGGGCCGTCAACCAGGGTGTGCAGGCCGAGACCAGCCTGACTATCCGCGCAGTGATTATCGCACCACCGCCCTGTGTGATTAACAGCGGCGCCACACTCGACGTGCCGTTCGGTAATGACCTTCAAACCTCACGGGTTGACGGCGTCAATTATCGTCGCGGGGTGCCTTACACCGTCACCTGCAATTCACCTGTCAGCAACGCGATGAAGCTGGAACTCAAGGGCACGGCCGCTGCGTTTGACAATCGTGTGCTGATGACCCGCAAACCGGACCTTGGGGTAAAGCTGTTCGTGAATGGCGCTGACTGGCCACTCAATACCCCCGTGAACTTTACCCACCCGAACTTTCCGGTGGTGCAGGCGGTGCCGGTCAAGCGCGCGGGCAGCACCTTGACCGGAGGGGCCTTTGATGCGGCCGCCACCCTGGTGGTCGATTATCAATGAAGAGGAATGATCAATGACTGGTTGGCAGCAGCGAGCGTTGCTCGCCTTGTGCTCCCTGGGCCTTTGCGGTGGCGCGGTGGCAAACCTGACGTTCAGCGGAACGTTGAATGAACCACCGCCTTGCACCATTGATGCAGGCAACACGATTGAAGTCGACTTTGGCGATGTGGGCGTAAAGCGCGTAGACGGCGTGAAGTACCGCAAAGCGGTGCCCTACACCATCAACTGTGGCGCAGCCACCCTGCCCTGGGCGCTGAAGTTGAGTGTCAACGGCACGCCCACGGCATTTGATGGCGCGGCGGTGCAAACCAACGTGCCGGCGCTGGGGATTCGGCTCTTCCAGAACAACGTGCCGTTTCCACTCAATACGCCAATGGACATCGTCCTCTCGTCTCCGCCGAGATTGGAAGTGGTGCCCATCAAACAACCGGGCGCAACCCTGCCCCCCGCACCGTTTTCAGCAGTGGCCACGCTGTTGGCTGAATACGAGTAGGAGCCGCGTCGATGCGACATGAAATGGATCATAAAAGATGGGCATGCGCCTGGCTGGCGTTACTGCTGAGCTTCGGACTGACGCCCAATGCGGATGCTGCGGACAACCTTCGCTTCAAGGGCAACCTGGTGGAGGAGGCCTGCACGATCCGCCCAGGCGACGACGCAATCACTCTGGAACTCTGGGACGTGACCAGCAAGCACCTCTACATCAATACCCGCACTCGAGCGAAGGCTTTCAAGGTGCACCTGGAGAACTGCGACACCACGATTGGGGACACGGTCACCATCCTGCTCGGTGGTACGGAAAACGTGAAGCTGCCGGGGTTGTTCGCGCTGGACGGTGGCAGCGGAGCGACGGGGATTGGCCTTGGCATAGAGACACCGGACGACAAGCCTTTCCCCGTGAATACCGTCAGCGACAAACAGGTGTTAAGCACTGGCAGCAACGTCATTGAGCTCAAAGCCTATGTGCAGGGCGAGCCGGATGCGATCAGGGATCAGACCATCGGGCATGGCCGGTACACGGTGACCTCGACTTTTACCCTGGACTATCCGTAACAGTCCCAGACAAAACTCAAATCTCCCCTGGGTAATTCCAGTAGAGAGGCAACGAGAGATCAACATGAAACGACTTTATGGCGCCATGGTGCTGCTTGCCTTGGTGGGTATTACAACAAACGTGAATGCTGCCCAGTGTCGGGTCAATGGCGGCCCGTGGCAACAAGTGGACACGGGGGGCACGCTGCCCCTAGAGGTTCCCGTAACCGTCCAATTAGGTTCTGACACAAGCCGCATCCTTCTGGAAGGCGTAAGGCTTGAGTGCAGATTCACGCCTTATCCGGGCTGGCCATCCCATTACGAGGACTACTGGTCAACATCGGCTCTCGCCGGTCCAGCCTGGACACCCGGTCCTAAGTTTGTCAACCAAGGCACTGGTTTAAGAATAAACGGGGGGTACTACAACACCCCGGTACCGACTAACATTCGAATTGCAACCATGCCCAATAACGCCATCGGTGTTGCCGTCAACGTGACGCCTTACATCCTGAATCGCAACGATCCGGCGAACCCGATCAACGTCGTCGTAAATGACGTCCTCGGCACGTTGCGCCTGAGCCAGACAAACAATTATGACTCAGGTAGGACAGGTCTTTCGCTCGTATACAGGGCCGCCAACAATTTCTCCATCTCTCCCTCAACCTGCACGATCAACAATAACAACCCCATCGAGGTCAACTTTGGCAACGTCCACCAACGACAAATCGGTACAGACCCGCTGACGACGCCCATCAAGAGCAACCGCAGGCTCACCTACTCGTGCCCGAACGCCGGGATCACCACACCGATCACCATCACCTATAAAGGCATCGCGACGTCGTTCGACAACCGCCTGCTGATGATGACCAACCCGGACGTTGGCACGGCGATGGTCCGGGCAGGATCCGCGGTGACTGTGAACGGTAGGTTCCTGACCCAGATCACCAACAGTGTCGGAGGGGATGATGTGACGTTCTCGCTGGTTCAGCGACCGGGCTCGCTGCCTGCCGCGGGGCCTGTGACTGGGAGCGGCGTACTCGTGATGGGAGTTCCGTGACACAGAAAAACCGCTGAGGGCAAGTGCGCGCAGTTGCGAAGTGTATTTCTGTGACTGCGCACCAGGTGGCAGTTCGCTATAATCCTGCGCCAACGCCCCACGACCGTGTCAGCGTCCCTCCAACACCCTCGACGATGAACTCTTATGAACAAGTTTCTGGCACTGACTGCAGTCCTGGCGCTCGCCGGGTGCACCACCACGTCTGACGTCTACCTGAAAAACGGCGAGCAAGGCCTGACCATCGACTGTTCCGGCGAGGCCAATTCATGGGCCAGTTGCTATGAAAAAGCCGACGCCTCATGTGCCGGCACCGGCTACCGTATCGTCGGCACCGAAGGCACACCCTCGCTCCAGGAAAGTGACAAGACCCTGGGCAAGGACGTGGGCAACTTCAAAAGCCGCAGTGTGGTCGTCGTGTGCAAGTGAGCCTCAGGCTTACAGCTGAATATCGGCAAACTTGATACCCAGGCCGCGGATGGTTTCTACCAGGTCATCCAGCCGCTGGAACGACTCGACTTCGTCCTGATCGTCCACCAGGAAAAAACTGCGGCCGCCGCTTTTCTTGAAAAATACGATCCACTCGCCCAAGTCGGCCGGGTTCTGGATGATGTGCGTCGCCGATATCTGGCCTTCGGCCTGACGAGCCCTGACGTGTTCACGCTTCATGAATAACTTCCCAAAAAAGACAAATGCCGCACAAACCGAGGGTTTGCGCGGCATTTTTGCATTGACTGGGCAACAGTTTAACGGATGCCCTGCCCGATCAGCACGCCTTCTACGGTTTGGCCGTAGAGATTGACGCCGTCATTTGCGTGGAACTTGAGCCGGGTTTTCTCCACGGAACCGTCAACCAGGCGCGGATCCTGCGGCCGTTCATGGCTGTTGACATAAGCGGCCACGTCCCAGGCTTGCTGGTCGCTCAGACTACCGCCCTTGCCCAGCGGCATGTTGTGCTTGATGAAGGACGCCGCCGTATTGATGCGGTGCATCCCCGCGCCCCAGTTGTAGGAGTCTTTACCCCACAACGGCGGCATCACATAGCTGTCGCCGACCTTTTGGCCCTGCCCTTCGGCGCCGTGGCAGACAGCGCATTGCGCTTCATAAACCTGGGCGCCCTGCCTCAAGTCGTAACCCTTGGCCGGTTGCGCAACGTCCGGATAGCCGCGCCCCGGCAATTCAACACCCAGTGGCGCCTTGCTCGCCAACCAATAAGCGTAAACCGAGAGCGCGGTGATCTCGGGGCTATCTGCAGCCGGAGGCGTGCCGCCATTCATGCTGAACTGGAAGCAGCCCTGCAATCGCTCGGCAAAGGTGTTTACCTTGTCGTTTTTCTTCCGATAGGCCGGGTACATCGGGTAGGCAGCCCATAAGGGCGCCGAGTTGGCGAGGCGGCCCTGGTCCAGGTGGCAGTTGCTGCAGTTGAGTCCGTTACCGACATAGTTCGGCGCCAGACGTCTGGTATCCACGAACAGCGCGTACCCCTCCTTCACCAGCTTGCCGTAGGCATTGTCAGGCAGTTCGCTTTCTTGAGGAGGCTGGAATTGGCTGGCAGCAGCGTGGCTGGCAGGTTGCAACTGCGACTGGTCTTCCATGGCGATCGTGGCGGCGTGGGCCGAGGGTAGACCCAGTAGGCCCAAGGCCAATATCAACGGGCTCATGGCTTGGCCTCCAGTTTCAGCGAGGCGAAATACTGGGCCACGCCCTGCACTTCTTCTGCCGTGAGAGACTTGGCGATGTGCCCCATCAAGTCATTCGGATCATTGTGGCGGGTGCCGTTTTGCCAAGCCGTCAACTGCGCTGCCAGGTAAGCGGCGGGTTGACCGGCCAGGGGTGGGAACGCGTCGCCGACGCCCGTCCCTGCTGGGCCGTGGCAGCTGGAGCACGCCGGAATCTGCCGCTCCCAGGCGCCCTGTTGTGCGAGTTTTTGGGCGGCGTTGATCGGCATTTCGCTGCGATAGACCGCCTGGGGGACAGCACTTGGCATTGCCGCCAGCACCCGGCTGACCGCCTCGATTTCGGCATCCGTGAGCGCATTCGCTAATGGCTGCATCACGGGATTGGAACGGCTGCCACTTTTAAAGTCTTCCAGTTGGTTACGTACATACGTCGCGGACAAGCCCGCTAATCGAGGAAAACCTGCTGCAGCCATCCCCGCGCCATCGGCGCCATGGCAGGCGACACAGGGCATGGCGCCCGGCTGCGAACCGCCCTCGGCAAAGATTTTACTCCCCTCCAGCGCGTGGGCATTGCCCAATAACAACGTCAGCGCACTGCCCATCAGTACTCGTTCCAGGGACATCATCACGGCTCCATTTTATAGTTATATGCTTAGACGCTTACGGCATAAGCCTACAAATGGTAGGGGAATGACCCCGTCGCGACAACTCCAAAAACGTAACGCAAAAAAGCCCGGCTTTGCGCTTACGCGGCCAGGCTTTTTTATCGGATAGGAAGTCGCTGGGTTGAACAGGCCAGATCAGCCGGAAATGCAGTCCTCGCCCGCCTTCTTCACATCACCCGGACGGATCGGCACATTGGACATGCTCTCGTAGAGCTTGATGCTGCTACCGCTGGAGCGCTCATCGATCTCGAAGATCGCTGAAGGGTCGGCGGAAAACTTCTGCGGCACAATCACCTGCACACCGCCATCCTTATGCGGTTCGATCTGCGACGGCCGACGGGTCGCCGAGAGTTTTTTCACCACACACGCGGCGTATTCCTGGGGTTTCTTCCCGGAAATGACGGCCAAGGTCGGAGGGGTCTGCTTGATATCTGCAACCGAAGCACACCCACCAATCGCCAGGGCCAGAACCAACACACTCCACTTCATACTAAAACCTCCGATAAAGACCCTACGACAGCGGGGATGGTAAATTTCTCCCGCCCACGTAGGATTTATCCCTGATAACTCGGTAAATAACTGTTTTAAATTGTCGATGTCGTTGAAGACGGGCCGATAATAAACGCGCTGGGGCTGATAAACTCCATCTTAACCTACGTATCGTTCTGATTTTTCAGAAAAAGCCCTTCTGGAGCCCCCACATGAAATTCATCCATCAGCGTGAGCACCTCAACGAGGGCGACATTGTCGTCATCGAATGCTCGCAGACTTGTAATATTCGTCTGATGAGCGACGCGAATTTTCGCAGCTTCAAAAATGGCGGCCGTCATACCTATCACGGCGGCGCTTTCGACAAGTTCCCCGCCAAAATCACCGCACCGAGCACCGGGTTCTGGAACATCACCCTGGATGTGGTCACGCGTCGTGCAATCAGCGTGACCCGCAAACCCGCGTTGTCCCACAAGATCCGCATTGTGCGTCGTACCAGCTCCAAACTGAGCTGATCCGCATACTTCACAGGAAATAGCCGTGACCACCACTACAAAATACGTGATCAAGTACAAGCTCAACGGCGAACGCCGCTTTGAGTTCGCCCAACTGCAGACCAACAGCGTGGAAGAAGCCAAACAAGCCCTGGCGAAAATTCACGATGCCAGTGATGAAATCACCGACATCAATGTGAGCAAGGCGCTGTAAGGCGATGCCCGGCCCCACCGCTGACCTGTTTGCCGACGACGCCCTGCAGCAACCCGCAGGGCGCGAGCAAATTGGCGATCAGTCCTACGTATTAAGGGGTTATGCCCTACCTTGGATTGAGCGCGTTCTGCCAGAACTGCGACAGGTGCTGGCTCAATCACCCTTCCGGCAAATGGTCACACCTGGCGGCTTTACCATGTCGGCGGCATTGAGCAGTTGCGGCGACCTGGGCTGGACCACCGACACCTCCGGTTACCGCTACTCACCGCTTGACCCACGTAGCCAACAGCCATGGCCGCAGATGCCAGACGTTTTGCGTCAATTGGCGGTGCAGGCGGCGGCAGAGGTCAGTTTTCCCGACTTTGCCCCCGACGCCTGCCTGATCAACCGTTATGTACCTGGCGCCAAAATGTCCCTGCACCAGGACAAAAACGAACGTCGCTATAGCGAACCAGTTGTATCCGTGTCACTCGGCTTGCCGGCGATTTTCTTGTTTGGCGGACATGAGCGCAGTGACAAAACCCGCAAAGTCTCGCTGTTCCACGGCGACGTGGTGGTGTGGGGCGGCGTGGACCGCCTGCGTTTCCACGGGGTGATGCCGATCAAGGAAGGCGTACATCCGGTCATGGGCCCGCAACGCATCAACCTCACGTTTCGCACCGCCGGCTGATTTGACCGCAAGCTTCAGAGTGCCAGATGTGCGCGGCGCGATTAGTCTGAACGGAATCCGTCAAGAGTACCGAGCATGACCACCGAACAAGACCCGCGCTGGGCGGCCATCCTCGCCCGAGACCCCAAGGCCGATACGTTGTTCGTCTACGGTGTAAAAACCACCGGTGTGTACTGCCGCGCCAGCAGCGTTTCACGCTTGCCACGCCCGGAAAACATCGAGTTCTTCGACACCCCTGCACAGGCCGAAGCCGCCGGGTATCGCCCCAGTAAACGCGTGAGCGCAGACCAGACCCAGTTGGTTGCGCACCATGCGCAACTGGTCGCGGACGCGTGCCGGCATATCGAAAAGGCCGACACTGCACCCAGCCTGCACGCGCTGGCTTCGCAAGCCAACCTGAGTCCGTTTCATTTTCATCGTGTGTTCAAAGCCGTCACTGGCCTGACCCCCAAGGGCTACGCCACTGCGCACCGTTCGCGCAAGGTGCGCGATGGGCTCAAAGGCTCGCACTCGGTAACGGATGCGCTGTATGACGCCGGCTTCAACTCCAACAGCCGCTTTTATGAGTCGGCTGACCAGCTGCTTGGCATGAAACCCAGCGACTACAAAGCCGGAGGGACGAACTCGGCGATCCTGTTCGCCGTCGGGCAGTGCTCGCTGGGGGCGATTCTGGTGGCGCAAAGTGCGCGTGGCGTGTGCGCGATTCTGCTGGGGGATGACCCTGACAAGCTGGTACGCGATCTTCAGGATCAATTTCCCAGGGCGGAACTGGTAGGCGCCGACCAGCGCTTCGAGCAGTTGGTCGCGCAGGTCGTGGGCTTTATCGAAGCGCCTGCGCTCGGCCTGGACCTGCCGCTGGACTTGCGCGGCACCGCATTTCAGGAGCGGGTGTGGCAAGCCTTGCGCGATATTCCAGCGGGAAGCACGGCCAGCTACGCGCAAATAGCCGCGCGAATCGGTGCGCCGAAGTCGTTCCGCGCGGTGGCTCAAGCCTGTGGCGCGAACAGCCTCGCGGTGGCGATCCCTTGTCACCGAGTGGTGCGCAGTAACGGCGAACTCTCGGGCTACCGCTGGGGTGTAGAACGTAAGCAGCAGTTGCTGGAGCGTGAGAGCAAGGCTTAACCCAGCTTGCGCTTGCGAAACTCAGCAACTTTGTGTCGGTTGCCGCACAGCGCCATGCTGCACCAACGGCGCTTATGAGCCTTGGTGCGGTCGTAAAACCACAACACGCATTCGGGATGTTCGCAGGTGCGGATTAAATTGAAGTCGCCCTCCACCAGTAAACGTGCTGCAGCCTCAGCAATCATCGAGAGAAATTGCTCCGGGGTCTGCTGCTTGCGCTGACGCTCAACGCGTAACTCACCCGACGCCAGCCAAGCCAACTGCGGATGGCTGACGGACTTGCGCAAAAACCCATTCAGCGCGGCGGGATCGCCCCGCGCTCCCTCCTTGCGCGACTCCAGCAATACACGGATTACCTCGCGCAGTTCCCGGCCCACCCGGAGCAATGCGCCCGGTTCAAACGCAGGCACCTGCCCTTCCTTCACCCACTCCAGGCGCACCAGCCAACGCTCGACATCGGCATCGCACTGCCAGAAGTCGTGGGGTTGCGCGTCCACATTGGCGCGGGTATTGATCATGTCCAGCACCGGGTCATCGGCGAGGACATAAGGCTCAAGGGGTGCTGGGATAGTCATGGTCATTCCTCTTCAGGGCGTCGACATAGTAACCGCTATCCAAGAGGATGGATAGTTACACGAAACAAATATGAAACCCCTATAAATCGTTTGACAGGTTACATTTTTCGGCGCAACTTTTTAAACGGTAACCCGTATATCCATCCAATCAAGTTACAAAGGCGCCTTCATCATGACCACTCCAACCTCCGTCATTCACTACCGCCATGTCGATGCCGACGGCGTAAGCATGTTCTACCGCGAAGCCGGCGACCCCTCGGCGCCGGTCATGTTGCTGCTGCATGGCTTCCCCAGTTCGTCGCATATGTACCGTGACCTGATCCCGTTGCTCGCTACACGCTTTCGAGTGATCGCGCCGGATTTGCCGGGCTTTGGCTTCACCGAAGTACCGGCCGAGCGCGACTACCACTACAGCTTCGATAACCTGGCGATCACCGTCGGGCATTTTGTCGATGCGCTGAAATTGACGCGTTACGCGTTGTACGTCTTCGACTATGGCGCACCCGTTGGCCTACGCCTGGCAGTGGCACACCCGGAACGCGTCAGCGCGCTGGTTTCGCAAAACGGTAACGCCTACCTGGAAGGTCTGGGGGACGCCTGGGCACCGATTCGCGCCTATTGGGCCGAACCAAGCCAGGCCAATCGCGAGGTGATCCGCAACGCAGTGATCAGCCTGGAAGGTACGCGCTACCAGTACCTGCACGGCGTGAATCAGCCCGAGAGGGTGGCGCCGGAGTCCTATATGCTCGACGTACTCCTGATGCAGCGTCCTGGCAATGACAAGATCCAGTTGGACCTGTTCCTCGACTACCGCAACAACCTGACGCTGTACCCGGCATTCCAAGCCTTCTTCAGGACACAACAAGTGCCGACGCTGGTGATCTGGGGCCAGAACGATCCGTTTTTCATCCCGCCAGGGGCCCACGCCTATACAACCGACAACCCGAACGCCGTGGTGGAACTGCTCGACACCGGCCACTTCGCCCTGGAAACCCACGCAGCCCACATCGCCGAACGGATTCACGCGGTATTGGGAGACGCCATCAACTGATGGCAACCCACGAAACGCGCCGTTCGTCCAGTGAATAAAACAGAGTAGCCGGGTGTCATGGGCCCTGTTAAAACAGCGAAAAGCCTCATTAACGCTGGAGAGACATACCATGAGCACCTGGCCCGACACCCGCATCATCGACCTGCTGGGGATCGAACTGCCCATCATCCAGGCGCCCATGGCCGTAGGCACAACCACGGCCATGGTCATCGAGGCCAACAAAGCTGGCGCGCTGGGCTCATTGCCAGCGGCGGCACTGAGTCTTGCGCAATTGCGCGAAGCGCTGACCGCCATCCGTGAGGCCAGCCCACGCCCGATCAACGTCAACTTCTTCTGCCACCAGCCTCCAGCCCCCGACGCCGCGCGCGATCGGCGCTGGAAGGACTTGCTGGAACCCTACTACCGCGAATTGGGTGCCGATTTTGAGGCGCCAACGCCCGTGTCCAACCGCGAGCCATTCAACGAAGCCGCGTGCCAGGTCATCGAGGAATTCCGTCCCGAAGTCGTCAGCTTTCACTTCGGCCTGCCGGAAAAAAACCTGCTGGATCGAGTAAAAGCCACGGGTGCGAAAGTGTTGTCCTCGGCCACCACGGTGGAAGAAGCGATCTGGCTGGAGCAGCACGGCTGCGACGCAATTATCGCCATGGGCAATGAAGCGGGCGGGCATCGCGGCTTGTTTCTCAGCGATGACCTCAATACCCAGATCGGCCTGTTCGCCCTGCTGCCGCAAGTGGTCGACGCCGTCAGCGTGCCGGTGATTGCCGCCGGAGGGATCGGTGATGCACGCGGGATTGTCGCGGCCTTTGCCCTGGGCGCCTCGGCGGTGCAAATCGGTACAGCTTACCTGTTTACGCCTGAAGCCAATGTCACCCCTTCGCACCACCACGCACTGCGCCATGCCCAGGCCAGCGAAACCGCGCTGACCAATCTGTTCACCGGTCGCCCGGCACGGGGCATCGTCAACCGTGTGATGCGTGAGTTGGGCGCAATCAACCCAGCCGCCCCGGCATTCCCCACCTCCGGCGGCGCGTTGATACCGCTCAAGGCCAAGGATGAAGCGGGCTTCAGCAATTTATGGTCCGGCCAGGCGCTGCGCCTGGGCAAAGACACCACCACCTATGACCTGACGCGCGAACTGGCGGAGCAGGCCCTGGCCAAACTCAACCCGTAGCACCTGTGGCAACTTTGCACTGTACCGGCAATGGTCAACCGCTATATATTCCCATACATAGCGGTTAAGCCTTCTACCTATAACAAGCCGTACAC
Source organism: Pseudomonas sp. IPO3749 (assembly GCF_013386605.1). Taxonomy (NCBI): domain Bacteria; kingdom Pseudomonadati; phylum Pseudomonadota; class Gammaproteobacteria; order Pseudomonadales; family Pseudomonadaceae; genus Pseudomonas; species Pseudomonas sp. IPO3749. The sequence continues at coordinate 31,628 of NZ_JACARN010000050.1, forward strand.
CCTCAAAGGAGCTGCTTCATGACGATTCACGCCTCACGCCTGGCCATCCTGGTCGCTGCCCTCGCCTTCGGTTCGGCCCATGCCGATGAAGTCCAGGTGGCTGTCGCCGCCAACTTCACCGCACCGATCCAGGCGATTGCCGCCGACTTCGAAAAAGACACCGGCCACAAACTGGTCGCAGCCTACGGTGCCACCGGCCAGTTCTACACACAGATCAAGAATGGCGCGCCGTTCGAAGTGTTCCTGAGCGCCGACGACACCACCCCGCAAAAGCTCGAAACCGAAGGCGACACCGTCAAAGGCTCGCGCTTCACCTACGCCGTCGGCACCCTGGCGCTGTGGTCAGCCAAGGAAGGTTACGTCGACGCCAAAGGCGACGTGCTGAAGAAAAACGAGTTCAAGCATTTGTCGATCGCCAACCCGAAAGCCGCGCCATACGGCCTGGCCGCTACCCAAGTGCTGGCCAAGGAAGGGCTGACCGAGAAGGTCAAAGACAAGATCGTCGAAGGCCAGAACATCACCCAGGCCTACCAGTTCGTGTCCACCGGCAACGCCGAGCTGGGCTTCGTGGCCTTGTCGCAGATCTACAAAGACGGCAAAGTCACCAGCGGTTCAGCGTGGATCGTTCCCGCGGCCATGCACGACCCGATCAAACAAGACGCAGTGATCCTCAACAAGGGCAAGGACAGTGCTGCTGCCAAGGCACTGGTTGATTACCTCAAGGGGCCTAAAGCTGCTGCTGTCATCAAGTCCTATGGTTACGAGCTGGCCAAGTAAATGCCGTTATCGAGTGCCGATTTTTCCGCTATCTGGTTGACCATCAAGCTGGCCTCCCTGACCACCTTGATCTTGCTGATCATCGGCACTCCGATTGCCCTGTGGCTGTCGCGCACCCGCTCCTGGTGGCGCGGCCCCATTGGCGCCATCGTCGCTCTGCCGTTGGTGTTGCCACCGACGGTGATCGGTTTCTACCTGCTGTTGACCATGGGCCCCAATGGCTACTTCGGCCAGTTCACCCAATGGCTGGGCCTGGGCACTCTCACCTTCAGCTTCGCGGGGCTGGTCATTGGCTCGGTGATCTATTCCATGCCGTTCGTGGTGCAACCGTTGCAAAACGCCTTCTCCGCTATCGGCACACGCCCGCTGGAAGTGGCCGCGACCTTGCGGGCCAATCCTTGGGACACATTCTTCACCGTTATTTTGCCCCTGGCGCGGCCAGGGTTTATCACCGCCTCCATCCTGGGTTTTGCGCACACCGTCGGTGAATTCGGCGTGGTGCTGATGATCGGCGGCAACATCCCGGACAAGACCCGCGTGGTGTCCGTGCAAATCTACGACCACGTGGAAGCCATGGAATATGCCCAGGCCCATTGGTTGGCCGGCTCCATGGTGGTGTTCGCGTTCCTGGTGTTGCTGGCGCTGTATTCCAGCCGTAAAACCAAGATGGGCTGGAGTTGATGTCGATGATTGATGTACGCCTGAAACTTGAGTACTCGGGCTTTGCCCTGGATGTGGACTTGCACTTGCCCGGTCGCGGTGTGACGGCGCTGTATGGGCATTCCGGTTCCGGCAAGACCACGTGCCTGCGTTGCATCGCCGGGCTGGAGCGCGCCGAAGACGGTTTTATCCAGATCAACGATGAAGTCTGGCAAGACAGTCGCAACGGGTTGTTCGTACCGCCCCATAAACGCGCGCTGGGCTACGTGTTTCAGGAGGCCAGCCTGTTCCCTCATCTGTCGGTGCGGGCCAATCTGGAGTTCGGCCTCAAGCGTATTCCCCGACAGCAGCGCCGTGTGGATATGGCCCATGCCACCGAGTTGCTGGGCATCGGCCACCTGCTCGATCGCCATCCCCAGCACCTTTCCGGCGGTGAGCGCCAGCGCATCGGCATCGCCCGCGCGTTGCTCACCAGCCCCAGTCTGTTGTTGATGGACGAGCCCCTGGCCGCCCTCGACAGCCAGCGCAAAAGCGAGATCCTGCCGTACCTCGAACGCCTGCACGATGAACTGGATATCCCGGTGCTGTACGTCAGCCATGCCCAGGATGAAGTGGCGCGCCTGGCCGACCACATCGTCTTGCTCAGCGACGGCAAGGCCCTGGCCAGCGGCCCCATCGGCGAAACCCTGGCGCGGCTCGACCTGCCCCTGGCGCTCGGTGACGATGCCGGGGTGGTGATCAACGGCGCGGTCAGCGCCTACGACGACCATTATCAGTTGCTCACCCTGCAACTGCCTGCCAGCGCCTTGCACATGCGTGTGGCCCATGCACCGCTGGCCGTGGGCAAAGCGTTGCGTATCAAGGTGCAGGCGCGGGATGTGAGCCTCAGCCTGCAAGCGGAGGAGCACAGCAGCATCCTCAACCGCTTGCCGGTGACGGTCACCCAGGAAATCTCGGCAGACAACAGTGCGCATGTACTGGTGCGCCTGGACGCCGGCGGCACGCCGTTGCTGGCGCGCATCACACGCTTCTCCCGCGACCAATTGCAATTGCACCCCGGCCAGCAGCTGTGGGCACAGATCAAGGCCGTCGCGGTGTTGGCGTAAGCAACCTTTTGGCACGACCGCACACCGCTGCGGTCCATCAGACATACCGGCCTGATTTGTTGCCAAGGAACCCGCCTCATGTCCGACTCTGCGCTGCCCCGCGACCTGCATTACGTTGACGACACCCAGCCCGGCATCCGCCGCAAGACGCTGCGGGGCAAGTTCCAGTATTTCGACCCCAAGGGTGAGCGCATCCACGACGCCGACGAGATCAAGCGCCTGAACGCCCTCGCCGTCCCGCCGGCTTACACTGACGTGTGGATCTGCGCCGACCCGCGCGGCCACCTGCAGGCCACCGGCCGCGACGCCCGTGGCCGCAAGCAATACCGTTATCACCCGCGCTGGCGCGAAGTGCGCGACACGGACAAGTACTCGCGGCTGCAAGAATTCGGCAATGCTCTGCCCAAGCTGCGCAAGCAGCTGGAAGCGCAAATCGCCGAGCCCGGATTTACCCGCGAAAAGGTGCTGGCCACCGTGGTGACGCTGCTCGACGCTACGCTGATCCGCGTCGGCAATACCCAGTACGCCCGCGACAACAAGTCCTATGGGCTGACCACCCTGCGCACCCGCCATGTGGATGTCAAAGGCAGCGAAATCAAGTTCCAGTTTCGCGGCAAGAGCGGCGTCGAGCACCAAATCAGCGTTAAAGACCGGCGACTGGCAACCGTGGTCAAGCGCTGCCTGGAATTGCCGGGCCAGAACCTGTTCCAGTACCTGGATGAGGATGGCGAGCGGCACACCGTCAGCTCCCACGACGTGAATGACTACCTGCACAGCCTCACCGGCGCCGACTTCACCGCCAAGGACTACCGCACCTGGGCCGGCACCGCCATGGCGCTGGCCGTGTTGCGGGAACTGGAGTGGCAGCCTGAGTCCGATGCCAAAAGACATGTAGTGGCGATGGTTAAAGATGTCGCCAAACAGTTGGGCAACACCCCAGCGGTGTGCCGCAAGTGCTACATCCACCCTGCCGTGCTGGAGCATTTCAGCCTCGGCGAACTTTCCAAGCTGCCCAAGCCGCGCATCCGCAAAGGGCTCAAGGCCGAAGAAGTGGCCTTGGCGATGTTTCTTGAGCAACTGGCGGCGCACTTGCCGAAAAAAGCCAAGACGGGTTAGGCTTTGCCTCCCTTCTGATCCGCAGGACGACCGCCGACGTGAACCACTAAGCCTTCCAAAATGTATCTGCAACAAGCCGCCTGGCGCGCTTGTTGGCCTGTCCGACATTTTTTTGGAGGTGCTGATGACTGACGTCAACCGGCTGCCCGTCCTTGTTTCCCTGCAACACCTGAGTTTCCAGTTCGCCAATGGCGAGACCTTGCTGGATGACCTGACCCTGTCCATCGATCACGTGCCTACCGGCATTGTGGGGCGCAATGGTCGCGGCAAAAGCATTCTCGCCCGGTTGATCGCTGGGCTGCTGCCACCCTCCTCCGGATCGCTGAATGGCGCTGCCCGAGTGATCTACGTGGCGCAGAGCATCACGGTTGCGCCAGGGGAAACGGTCGCCGATCTCACCGGCACCGCAGTGATATTCGCCGCCCTTGACCGCATGGCACGAGGCGCGGCGGAGATTGATGACCTGGAACTGATCGACGACCGCTGGGACCTGGCCGAGCGTTTGCGCACTGCCCTGGATGACGCAGGGCTGTCGCAGCTGTCTTGGGATACCCCCGCCGACCAACTCAGTGGCGGCCAGTTGGCCAGAGTCGCGATCATCGGCGCGCTGCTGGCCGCGCCGCCGTTGCTGGTACTCGACGAACCCACCAACCACCTCGACAGCGATGGCCGCGCCTGGCTGCTGCGCGTGCTCGATGCTTGGCGGGGTGGCCTGGTGGTGGTCAGCCATGATCGGCAATTGCTCAACGCCATGGCGCGCATCATTGAACTGTCGCCCCTCGGCGTAAACGTCTATGGCGGCAACTACGATGCCTATCGGCTGCAGCGTGATACCGAACAACAGGCCGCCAGCGCCGCGCTCGACCATGCACGCCTGGAGCGCAGTCGCGAACGGCGGCGGCTGCAAAAAGACCACGACAGCCTGCAACGCAACGCCGCGCGCTCACGCAAGCATGCAGAAACCGCCAACGTCGACCGCTTCACCAAGGCGCGCTGGAAAGGCGCCGCCACCGAGATCGTCAGCACCGTGCGCAGCGCGCATGGGCAACATAAACACGAACTGGATGCCCAGGTGCGCCAGGCTTATGAACGGGTCGAAGATGAATCGCCGACCTTGTTGGCATTGCCCGCCTCAGCGGTGCCCAACGGGCGACAGGTGCTGTCGTTGGTGGACGCACAGTTACCGTGGCTGCCGTCGACTTCTATGAATCTGCATCTCGCCGGTCCGGTGCGCGTCGCCGTGCGTGGGCCCAACGGCTGCGGCAAGTCCACGTTGCTGAAGGTACTGGCCGGTCAATGGCAGGTCGTCGCGGGTGAATGCAGGGTGCATCTGCCCTGCGCCTACATTGATCAGCACCTTGCGCTGCTGGACGATCAGCGCTCCATCGTTGAACAGCTCAACCTGCTCGATACCCCCCTGGCCGAAGCCCAACTGCGCACGCGCCTGGCGTTGCTGCAACTGGATGCCTTGCGCGTCACCCAACCCACCGGGCAACTCAGCGGCGGCGAACGCTTGAAAGCCGCGATGGCGATTGCCTTGTGGCGCGAAGTGCCGGCGCAACTGCTGTTACTGGACGAACCGACCAACCATTTGGACCTGGAGTCGGTGATGGCTTTCGAGCAAGCGCTGCAAGGTTTCAACGGGGCGATGCTGGTGGTGTCCCATGATGCGACGTTCCTCCAATCGATCAAGCCCACCCATTTCCTGGATTGGCACGACACAGGTTGGTCGCTGGAGCCTGTCTGAGGTCATTGCACCGACGCGTAAAGCGTCCTACGGTAGTGGCCGGATAATCTCGTCGAGGAACCCGACCCTATGCTGCCATCGCCTCGCAAGCCTTACGCCAATGCAGCACTCGCCCACCGACAGCGTTGGCGTGGCCGGGTCGGGCTGATGCTGGTGGCCAGCCTTTCAGTACTGGCGGGGATGACCGATGCCATCGGCTTCATGGCGAGCGGCGACTTCGTTTCGTTCATGAGCGGCAACACCACGCGCCTGGCGGTGGCGATCAGCGCGGGTGATCTTGGGCTGACCAGGCGGCTGTTGTTGCTAGTAGCAACATTTGTGGTCGGTAACGCACTGGGTGTGCTGGTCAGTCGACTCAGCCGTCGTCATGCCCTGCCTTTGCTGCTGTGTATTGCGGCGTTGTTGTGCGGCGCGGCATGGCTGCCTTTCACTGACACACTGCTCGCGCTGCTGGCGGCGATCATTGCGATGGGCATGCTCAATGCGGCTGTGGAAGAGGTCAACGGACTCCCCGTAGGGCTGACTTACGTCACTGGCGCACTGTCACGCTTTGGTCGTGGGCTGGGACGCTGGTTGCTCGGAGAACGACGCACGGGCTGGCGCGTGCAATTGATCCCATGGACCGGCATGTTCGTAGGCGCGGTGATTGGCGCGCTGCTGGAGCAGCAGATGGGCTTGAAGGCGCTGATGGTCAGCGGCGTACTGGCGGGGTTGTTGGGGTTGGTGTCACTGAAGATTCCCCGTCGCTGGCACCTGGGTTACATGCCGCGTTGAAGAAAAGGAGGGATGCTCGCCCGACGTTTAGGCCTCGACGTCCGTGTACTGGTAAAGAGCCATCATGTCGGGCGAGCGGGTGAATCATAAGCTAATGCCCGGCGGCTGTCGTGCCAGGCATTTCCTAAATCGTCTAAGGCAATGGATTACAGGCAGGTCGCGAGTGCGGCCAAACGACGCTTGGCGGGCATGTTGTCTTCTGCGGCGTAGTACTTGATGGAAGAACCGGCACCCGCGCTTTGCACGTCGACGAAGTAATCGCCAGCGGTGGTGTAGACGGTGTAGCCGCCCGCCGCGATCGGCTCCTTGAAGCCGCCGGCATCAACGCCGAACACGCTTTCGTCCTGCCAGCCGAACTGCACGCATTCGGCAACAACCAGGGTGGCCTTGTCCGAAGCCAGGATCTTGTAGGGCGTGCCTGCGCGCGCTTCTTTCATCTTCGAACCCGCGCAACCGGCCAGGGCCGCCAGTACCAGTGCGCCAATTACCACCTTGTGCATGCCATTGCTCCGTTGGAAAAAACGCGACTGTACCATTGCCACAGGCTCTACTGACGGCTGTATGAACTTTGTTTCACTGTAAAGAGAGCAGGCGCCGCCTATAGTGGCGACGCTCATTTTTAGAAGTCTCCCTTCGGCCCGCTCTCCCGCGGGCTTTTTTTCGCCTGGGCTCAGAGCAACCAGCGAAACAGATAGAACAACGCCATGCTCAGCAACACGGTGAGCAGCACATTGCGCGTCCAGAACATCAACCCCACTGCGCTGATACCCGCCAACAGGTAGGGGTTGGCCGGACTGAGGTTCAGATGATGGTCCGCCAGGAAAATGATCGGCCCGCAAATCGCCGTGAGCATGCCGGGCACGGCAAACCCAAGAAACTCCCGTGCGCCCCGGTTCAGGCGCACCGGCAGGCGCGGCTCGATAAACAGGTAACGGTTGAGAAAGACCGCGAGGCCCATTATCACAATCATCAGGAAAATCATGGCTGCCCTACTCCCAATCGCTTGCAGGCGTAACCCGCGCTCATGCCCAGCAGGCCGGACACCACCACCGCCGATTCCCAGTGCAGGAAGCTCAACCACACCGAAAACAGCAGTGAAACCGCCACGCAGACCACCGTGGGAATATCCCGCACCACTGGCGTGATCAACGCGATGAAGGTGGCGGCGATGGAAAACTCCAGGCCCAGTTGATCAAGGCCGGGAATGCTCTTGCCAAGCACAATGCCCGCCAGGGTGAACAGGTTCCAGGCGATGTAGAACGTCAGCCCGACGCCCAGCGCATACCAACGGTTAAAGGTCTCGCGGTCATAGTGGCTGACCAGTGCGAAGAATTCGTCGGTCAACAGAAAGCCCAGGCTGATGCGCCAGCGGGTCTTGAGGGGTGAAAGGATCGGCCGCAGGTGCATGCCATACAGCAGATGCTGTGAGGTCAGCAGCAAGGTGGTCAGCACGATGGAAATCAGGCTGGCGCCACTCTTGACCATGCCGATGGCAACCAGTTGCGCGGCACCGGCAAACACGATGGCGGATAAGCCCTGGGCTTCCAACGGGCTGAATTGCGCATCGATGGCCATGGAACCGGCCAGCAGGCCCCAAGGCGCGCAGGCCAGGGACAAGGGAATAACGGCAATGGCGCCGCGAGCGAAGGCGTAATGCGGTAAGGCGGTAGGCATGGAAACGGCTCATCGACAGACAGTCGACAAGCATGCCAGCGCAACAACGGGCTTGTCTTGAACGATCTTGCTCAGGCGAGCCTGACCGACACCTGCTCCACCGAATCACGCGCTTCGCGCAACTCATAGGCATCCTGGTTGAGCCGGTGGATGGTATTGAGCAGACGCTGGCGCAGCACTTCATCACCGAGTTTTTCGACGGCGCGCATCAGGTCGAACGCAGCGGTTTCGTTATTTTCCGCGACGGAATCGAGGGTCTTGCGCAGGTTGCGAGTGGCACGGGTCACGCGGGGTCTTCCTTCATCAGCAATGGGCAGGCACTTTAGGACATTCGTGTTTCATTTTAATTTCAAACACTTGTGGCGGATTTCAAGGCATTTGATCCATATCAATTGAAACAGGGTTTGACTGATACATATGGAAATACGTATATTCGGAAAATCATATATACAAAGGCCTTGGC
>NZ_JACARN010000051.1:0-34456 GCF_013386605.1 Pseudomonas sp. IPO3749
GCGTCGAGTGCTTGGCGATCAGCGCGGCCAGGTGGCCGTTGTCGGTGACGATACCCGTCGGGGTAACGCCATAGAGCTGGCTCTCCAACGTGCTGCCGGAAAAGGTGTACTTGAGCCGCGCGCCGTCGCGGGTACTCAAGTAAAGCACGCGCAGCGGGTGAGTCGGCTGACGCGATTCGGCAATGGCCGCCGCCAACTCTCCCGTCGAAATAAAGCTTTCGTACAACCAGTGTTGCTCGATCTTCAAGCCCAGCGGCGGGCGAGGCGCATGGCAGACGCCGAAGGGCACGTAACCCGTCGGCAGGCCAGGGCGCGGGGCCACGGGGCGGGTTACCACGTAGGCGTCAGCCTTGAGTGACTTGAGGATGAACGACAATTCCCCCCCGCTCGCCGCTTGCTGGTCTTGACCATAGGTGGCGGCCGTATCGGCATGCTCGAATACCCAGCTGTAGGCCGGCGGAACCGGCGCTGCGGAGGTAAACGAGCGGTAGGCGGCCCACATGCTCGGGATCTTACCCAGCGCCCCCCCCCAGGCGGGGCTGGTTTGCAGCACATGAAACTCGCCCAGGCGGACCATTTTGCGGACCATTTCAACAGCGCTGCCGTCAAAGCCATCCAGCTGCGGCTTGAAGCTTTCGGTACGCAGGGCCTCTATCAGGAACCCGCTGAAATCGCGCTCCAGTTGCGTGTTGCTGCGCACGTATTTGACCAGCGATTCAAACGGGCTGGAGCAATACAGGGCGGGAATTTTAACGTCAGCGGCCATGAAGTTGGCGGTGAATTCATAGTTGGGCGCGCTCAAGTAAAGCTTGGCCTCATCCTCCAGCGACAGTTTTTTACCCTGTTGCACCTCTTCGTCCGTCCGGGCCCGCAAGCCCTGTTTGGCGGTCTCGAGGATATTCGGCATCAGCACCACAAGCCCGGCATAACGATACCCGGTGGGCATGAACAGCTCGGTGACAATCTTGCCGTCAAAGGTGAGACCCAATTGGCGGCTGAGCGCGGACTCGCCGATGGCGGCCGTCGACACGAAGAGGTCATCGTCACGCTGCAGAACGTAGCCGAGCTGCAGCGTTTCCCGCGCATGCGGGCGCTCATGCAGGTAACGCGCAGCATCGTCGGCCGTGATAAAGGCCGGGCTCATGGTTTTTTGCAGTTGCTCAAAGGAGGCCTGGGCCAGCACGCCTTGCGACGGCGGGTCGGTCGGCTGCTGAAACGTCACGATCTCGCCAATCCCCAGCATGCTCTGGGCAAACGTCACCAAGGGCAGGGTCTGCGCCCTCAATTGATTTTCGATAGCCACGCCATCAACGCCGAGGTAGCGAGCTTCTGCGTCCGTGCCGGAATACTGGTAGGCCCAGAGCCGACCGTCCCAACCACGCAGGACCAGGCGCATTTTTGGTTCGCGGCTGTACAGCGTGGGGGCCGCCCTCACTTGCCCGTCCACGGCGGCCAACAGTGTCGGGGTGAAGAATGACGGACGCAGCCACGTCCCGGCGGTGCCCAGCCGACAGTAGACGGCACTGATACGGAAACCGGACGGTAGCCTCACACCGCCATCCGCGCGCGTCGGGAACAGGTGCGACGGGGCAGTCAACTCGCTGCGCTCCCAGGCCTGGGTGGGCACGATGTATTCATCTTTGCCGAGGGCCTTGAGCTGGTAGCCAAACACCGGCTCCGGACCTTCTGGCAAAAAATTGCCCAGCCCTGGGGTGGGCACGATTTTCGAAAACAGTGGCTGCATCCCCACACTGCTCAACGGGGTGCCCAGTTTCCAGCTTCCGGTAACGCGCCCGCGTTCACCGCCCCAGGCACTGGTGGCCACGACGACCGTCAATTCACCCGCGTCGGCCAGCAGCGGAATGAAATCGTCCAAGGCGTTCAGCGTCTTATAGTTATCCAACGTTATACGCTTGCGAAGCTCACGCTCCTTGGGCGAATCGCTGGTCACATATTTGAGCAGCCCGCCATCAGGCCCAGACAAATAGTGGGCAGGCACGACTGTGCCTAAATCGATGATGAATCGCGCGTCGTGGTAAGAAAAAAAACCTCTGAGAACGCTGCGTTGCGCCTCCGTCAGCGCGATGTTTTTAAACTTCTCGTTGCTGTCAGGATGTGAGTGATAAAACGCGTAGGGGGCATAGCCGGACGGCAGCAGCATCTTGCCCTCATCGTCCAAGGCAATCACGTCAGACGGGGTGAACTCATGCGCGCCGCCGCGCAGAGGCGTCGAAGCATAAAAGCGCCCAGCTTTGCGCAGGATCGCGCCGCCGTATTCAGCATCGTGCTTGTCGATGCGCTGGTGCGCCCAGAACGCGGCGTCATCGGCGCTGACGAAAGGCCCTTCGAGGGCCAGCTTTGCTTCCAGCGCAAGCGCGGGTGGGTCGGATGGGTACTGGTCATCCTCATTCATCATGTGCTCCATTCAGGACAGTGGTAAAGGTCCCACCATCCTCGGCCGGCCGCTGCCCGAACGTGCGCTACATAATATTGAGCAGGCACCACAACGGCACATCGGTGTGCACGCGCACGCCCAACAAGCGCCACAATGGTGCGCGCCATGCCCCTCGCCGCCCTTCTGCGCCCCTTGCCTGCCAGGCTTTGACGACTTCGGCACAGCCCTTGCTATCTCCTCGTTATCAGCCATCCAAAAAAAATCGGTCACGGAGATTGCACCATGAAGCGTCGCAGCTTGATCAAGGCTTTCACTCTCTCGGCATCCATTGCCGCCATGGGCATGACCTGGACGATCCAGGCCGCCGAGACCATCAAGGTCGGCATCCTGCACTCGCTGTCCGGCACCATGGCCATCTCCGAAACCTCGCTTAAAGACATGGCGCTGATGACCATCGACGAGATCAACGCCAAGGGCGGGGTGAACGGCAAGATGCTCGAACCAGTGGTCGTGGACCCGGCGTCGAACTGGCCGCTGTTCGCCGAAAAGGGCCGCCAGTTGCTGACCCAGGACAAGGTCGCCGTAGTGTTCGGCTGCTGGACCTCGGTGTCGCGCAAATCGGTGTTGCCGGTGTTTGAAGAACTCAACGGCCTGCTGTTCTACCCGGTGCAATACGAAGGCGAAGAGATGTCGCCGAACGTGTTCTACACCGGCGCGGCGCCGAACCAGCAAGCCATCCCCGCCGTGGAATACCTGATGAGCGAAGAAGGCGGCGCGGCCAAGCGCTTCTTCCTGTTGGGCACCGACTACGTGTACCCGCGCACCACCAACAAGATCCTGCGCTCGTTCCTGCATTCCAAAGGCGTCGCGGATAAAGATATCGAAGAGGTCTACACCCCGTTCGGCCATGCCGATTACCAGACCATCGTGGCCAACATCAAGAAATTCTCCGCCGGTGGCAAGACGGCGGTGATCTCCACCGTGAACGGCGACTCCAACGTGCCGTTCTACAAGGAACTGGCCAACCAGGGCCTGAAAGCCACCGACGTACCGGTGGTGGCGTTCTCCGTGGGTGAAGAAGAACTGCGCGGCATCGACACCAAGCCGCTGGTGGGCAACCTCGCCGCCTGGAACTACTTCCAGTCCGTAGAGAACCCAGTGAACAAGAAATTCGTCGCCGACTGGAAAGCCTACGCCAAGAAACACAACCTGCCGGGCGCCGACAAAGCCGTGACCAACGACCCGATGGAAGCCACCTACGTGGGCATCCATATGTGGGCACAGGCGGCGGAGAAAGCCAAATCCACCGACGTCGACAAAGTGCGTGAAGCGTTGGGCGGGCAGACGTTTGCCGCGCCGTCGGGCTTCACCCTGACCATGGACAAGACCAACCACCACCTGCACAAGCCGGTGATGATCGGCGAGATCCAGGCGGATGGGCAGTTCTCGGTGGTATGGCAGACCCAGGAGCCGATCCGCGCCCAGCCGTGGAGCCCGTACATTCCGGGCAATGACAAGAAGCCGGATTACGCCGTGAAAAGTAACTAAGCCCGACTCGGTCTAAAAAATGTGGGAGCGGGCTTGCTCGCGAATGCGGTGGATCAGTGACAGATGCATTGACTGACACACCGCATTCGCGAGCAAGCCCGCTCCCACACTGTCCGCGCACGATCAGGACACTTGTATGCCTACTGCCTTTTACCGCTTCATCCTCGCCGCCCTGCTGTTGCTGCCTTTCGCCGCACACGCCAGCGACGCCGAAGACTTCCTGGCCGCCAACCCGGCCCAACAAGCCAAGCTCCTCCAGGACTGGGCCGCCCAGCCCGACCCGGCACGCATCGAGCTGGTGGATGCCCTGCAACAAGGCCAACTCACGCTCAACGGTGAAACCAAGACCGTGCGCCTGAACAATCGGCTGCGCGGGCTGATCGACAACGTCCAAGCCAGCCAGCAACTGCTCGCCGCCGACCCCAAGGTGCGCCTCGCAGCCGCACAAACCCTGCAAAAAAGCGCGCAACCCGCGCAGCTAAAATTCCTTGATCAGCAAGTCGCCAGCGAGACCAACGAGGACGTGCATACCGCCCTCAGCCTGGCCCTGGCCAACCTGCAACTGGTCGACCCTGACCCGGTCGTGCGCCTCGCCGCCGTGCGTTTGCTCGGCAACACCGGCGACCCGCTGGCGCGCACACGCCTGGAAGCCTTGCTCGCCCCCGGCGTAGAAACCGATGCCACCGTGCACACCGCCGCCGAAACCAGCCTGGCCCAGGTCAAGCGCAAACTGATGTTCGGTGAGATCCTCGGCCAGGCCTTCAGCGGCATGTCCCTGGGTTCGATCCTGCTGCTCGCAGCCCTCGGTTTGGCGATCACCTTCGGCCTGCTCGGCGTGATCAACATGGCCCACGGCGAAATGCTGATGCTCGGCGCCTACTCCACCTATGTGGTGCAAATGCTGATGCAGCGTTATGTGCCGCAAGCCATCGAGTTCTACCCGCTGATCGCGCTGCCGGTGGCGTTTTTTGTCACCGCCGCCATCGGTATGGCGCTGGAGCGCACGGTGATTCGTCACCTGTATGGCCGGCCACTGGAAACCCTGCTCGCCACTTGGGGCATCAGCCTGATGTTGATCCAACTGGTGCGCCTGGTGTTTGGTGCGCAAAACGTCGAAGTGTCCAACCCCGCGTGGCTGTCCGGCGGCATTCAAGTGCTGCCCAACCTGGTGCTGCCGTACAACCGCATCGTCATCATCGGCTTCGCGCTGTGTGTGGTGGTGCTGACCTGGCTGCTGCTGAACAAGACGCGCCTGGGCCTCAACGTGCGCGCCGTGACCCAGAACCGCAACATGGCAGCCTGCTGCGGCGTGCCCACCGGGCGGGTGGACATGCTCGCGTTTGGCCTGGGTTCAGGCATCGCAGGCCTGGGTGGCGTGGCGCTGAGCCAGATCGGCAACGTCGGCCCGGACCTGGGCCAGAGCTACATCATCGATTCCTTCCTGGTGGTGGTCCTTGGCGGTGTTGGCCAGTTGGCCGGTAGCGTCATGGCCGCCTTCGGGCTGGGCATCGCCAACAAGATCCTCGAACCCCAGATCGGCGCCGTGCTCGGCAAGATCCTGATCCTCGCGCTGATCATTCTGTTTATCCAGAAACGCCCGCAAGGACTCTTCGCACTGAAAGGACGGGTGATCGACTGATGAACCAGCCATTGATGCTTACCGCCACGCAGAAAGTCGGGCCCAAGGTGACGATTGCCGTGGGTGCGGTGATCCTGATCCTGCTGCTGGCGCTGCCGTTGCTGTCGCTGCTGCCAGCCGACAACGTCTTTCATATCTCGGCCTACACCCTGACGCTGGTGGGCAAGATCCTCTGCTACGCCATCGTCGCCCTCGCCCTGGATTTGGTCTGGGGCTATGCGGGGATGTTGTCCCTCGGCCACGGCTTGTTCTTCGCCCTCGGTGGGTATGCGATGGGCATGTACCTGATGCGCCAGGCGTCCGGCGATGAGCTGCCGGCGTTCATGACCTTTTTGTCGTGGACCGAATTGCCGTGGTACTGGGTCGGCACCGAGCACTTCCTCTGGGCCATGTGCCTGGTGGTGCTGGCGCCGGGTTTGCTGGCGCTGGTGTTCGGTTTTTTTGCCTTCCGCTCGCGGATCAAGGGCGTGTATTTCTCGATCATGACCCAGGCCCTGACCTTCGCCGGGATGCTGTTGTTCTTCAGGAACGAGACCGGCTTTGGCGGCAATAACGGCTTCACTAATTTCCGTAGCATCCTCGGTTTCGGCATTACCGAACCGGGCACGCGGGCGGTGCTTTTTGTAGCGACGGTGCTGTTGCTGGTGGTCAGCTTGTTTATCGGCTGGCGCTTGGCAAAGAGCAAGTTCGGCCGGGTGCTGACCGCACTGCGTGACGCCGAGAACCGCCTGATGTTCTGCGGCTACGATCCGCGCGGTTTCAAACTGTTCGTGTGGGTACTGAGCGCAGTGCTGTGCGGGTTGGCAGGAGCGTTGTATGTGCCGCAGGTGGGCATCATCAACCCCAGCGAAATGTCACCGACCAACTCCATCGAAGCTGCCGTATGGGTCGCTCTGGGCGGGCGCGGCACGCTGATCGGCCCGCTGCTGGGCGCTGGCGTGGTCAATGGCATGAAGAGCTGGTTCACCGTGGCGTTCCCGGAATACTGGCTGTTCTTCCTCGGGGCGCTGTTCATCATCGTCACCCTGTACCTGCCCAAGGGCGTTATCGGCCTGCTGAAGAAATGAGGAACGTCATGCTTGAACCTATTTTCGATGCAGGCGCCGGCCGCGATGCCATCGGTATTGGCCAGGCGGCCGGCAAGGGTCTCAACACCCGCCACGGCACCATCCTGAGCCTGGAAGACATCAGCGTCAGCTTTGATGGTTTCAAGGCGCTCAACACCTTGAACCTGTACATCGGCGTCGGCGAGCTGCGCTGCATCATCGGCCCCAATGGCGCGGGCAAGACCACGCTGATGGACGTGATCACCGGCAAGACCCGGCCCAGCCACGGCACCGCCTGGTTTGGCGAAAACCTCGACCTCACCAGCATGAGTGAAGTGCAGATCGCCCAGGCCGGTATCGGCCGCAAGTTCCAGAAGCCCACGGTGTTCGAGGCCCTCAGCGTGTTCGAAAACCTCGAACTGGCGCAGAAGACCGACAAATCCGTGTGGGCCAGCCTGCGCGCACGCTTGAGTGGCGAGCAGAAAGACCGTATCGATGAAGTGCTCGACACCATCCGCCTGACCGCTTCGGCCCAGCGCCAGGCGGGGTTACTGTCCCACGGCCAGAAGCAATTCCTGGAAATCGGCATGTTGCTGATGCAGGACCCGCAACTGTTGCTGCTGGATGAACCGGTGGCGGGCATGACCGATGCCGAAACCGAATTCACCGCCGAACTGTTCAAGCGCCTGGCGGGCAAGCACTCGTTGATGGTGGTGGAACACGACATGGGCTTTGTCGGTTCGATTGCCGACCACGTCACCGTATTGCACCAAGGCAGTGTGCTGGCCGAAGGGTCGCTGGAACAGGTGCAGGAAAACGAGCGCGTGATCGAAGTGTACCTGGGCCGCTAAAGCGCTTTATGCGGACACTGGCTTTTGTGGTGAGCGGGCTTGCCCCGCGCAGGGCAAGCCTGCTCACCACAAAAGCCAGGCACCTGCCCGATTTCAGGAGGTTTTGAGAATGCTGCAAATCGACAAGTTGCACCAGTACTACGGCGGTAGCCACATCCTGCGCGGACTGTCGTTTGACGTGAAGATCGGCGAAGTGACCTGCCTGCTCGGCCGTAACGGCGTGGGCAAGACCACCCTGCTCAAGTGCCTGATGGGCTTGCTGCCGACCAAAGAAGGCGCGGTGAATTGGGAAGGCCGCGCCATCACCGGGTTCAAGCCGCACCAACGCGTGCACGCGGGTATCGCCTACGTGCCACAGGGCCGAGAAATTTTCGGGCGGCTGACGGTGGAAGAAAACCTCTTGATGGGGCTCTCGCGCTTCCCCGGTTCGGAGGCCAAGGAAGTCCCGGCATTCATCTACGAACTGTTCCCCGTGTTGCTGCAGATGAAACATCGGCGTGGCGGCGATTTGTCCGGCGGCCAGCAGCAACAGCTCGCCATCGGCCGCGCGTTGGCCAGCCGCCCGCGCTTGCTGATCCTCGACGAACCCACCGAAGGCATTCAACCCTCGGTGATCAAGGAGATCGGCGCGGTGATCAAAAAACTGGCGGAGCGCGGCGATATGGCGATCCTGCTGGTGGAGCAGTTCTACGACTTTGCCGCCGAGTTGGCCGACCAATACCTGGTGATGTCCCGTGGTGAAATCGTGCAGCAGGGCCGAGGTGAAAATATGGAAAGTGAGGGTGTGCGCGGCCTGGTAACCATCTAATCTGTAGCCTCCTAACGATAAGCTCTTTGCCATGAACCTGCCCGTTACTCCTGCCCTGTTCACCCCCAGCTGGCACGCCGAGCTGGAACTCGGCTACGCGCGTTTCGGCGACACCACGCGGCCGGTGATGCGCCGCCACCTCGGCCCGTTGCGCGTGCAAAAACACCTGTACGCCGAAGGCCCCGAGGTGTGCCAGCACATCATCGTGCACCCGCCCGGTGGCATTGCCGGTGGTGATCGCCTGGACATCAGCGCCCATGTCGGTGCAGGCGCCTGGGCCCAGTTGACCAGCCCTGGCGCAGCCAAATGGTATCGCGCCAAGGGCCCTGCGTTCCAGCAGTTGGACCTCACCGTGGAAGCCGGCGCTACGCTGGAATGGCTGCCCCAGGAAACCATCGTGTTCAGCGCCGCCCAGGCCGAACTCACCACGCGCATCGAACTGCAAGGCGATGCGCGCTTGTTCTACTGGGATGTGGTCGCCCTCGGCCGCCCGGCCAGCGGCGAGCGTTTTGAGCTTGGCCACTTTCAATCACACCTCGATATCCGCCGCGACGGTCAGTTGCTCTGGCATGAACGCCAGCGCATTGTCGGCGCCGACGGTTTGCTCGATTCGCCCATCGGGCTGGACGGGCAACCCGTGTTTGCCACGTTGCTGCTGACGGCCGATATCGACCCTGAATTACTCGACACCTGCCGCGCCCTGCCCCACGCAGTGCGCGGTGACCTGACCCAATTGCCGGGCCTGCTGGTCGCCCGCTGCCTGGCCAGCGAAGCGCTGCATGCCCGCGCCTGGCTGATCGATTTATGGCGCCTGTTACGCCCCGCCGTGCTGGGCCGTGAAGCCGTCCCCCCCCGAATCTGGAGTACCTGAACCATGGACCTGACCCCACGGGAAAAAGACAAACTGCTGATCTTCACCGCAGGCTTGGTGGCCGAGCGCCGTCTCGCGCGCGGCGTGAAGCTCAACTACCCGGAAACCATCGCCTACATCTCCGCCGCCCTGATGGAAGGCGCCCGCGATGGCCGCACCGTGGCTGACCTGATGCACTTTGGCACCACCCTGCTCAGCCGCGAACAAGTGATGGAAGGCATCCCGGAAATGATCCCGGATATCCAGGTGGAAGCCACTTTCCCCGACGGCACCAAGCTGGTCACCGTGCACCAGCCGATTGCGTGAGGCCTGATGATGATTCGTGACGCAACCCAAAATGATCTGCCGGCGATCCGCGATATCTACAACGACGCGGTCCTCAACACCACGGCGATCTGGAACGAACAGCCAGTGGACCTTGGCAACCGCCAGGCCTGGTTCAGTGCACGGCATGCCCAGGGTTACCCGATCCTGGTCTCGGTGGAAAACGCTGAAGTCACCGGTTATGCCTCTTTCGGTGACTGGCGGCCGTTCGAAGGTTTCCGCTACAGCGTCGAGCATTCGGTGTATGTGCGCAGCGACCAACGCGGCAAGGGCCTCGGTCCGTTGCTGATGGCGGCGCTGATCGAGCGTGCACGCGCGTGCGGCAAACACGTGATGGTCGCCGCCATCGAAAGCGGCAACCAGGCTTCGATCCGTCTGCATGAGCGCCAGGGCTTCGTTACCACCGGGCAGATGCCCCAAGTGGGCATCAAGTTCGGCCGCTGGCTGGACCTGACCTTCATGCAACTGGCCTTGAACCCGGGCGCCGAACCGCCCAAGGAGTGACGTCGATGAACGCCGCGCAACTGCGTCGAGTCAATGCGGAAAGTTTTGCCCACTATCGCCTGGGCTTGATCGAGCTGTTGCTGGACGCGGTCAAGCAAGGCGCCTCTGTTGGTTTCATGGCCGACTTCGACGAGGCCCAGGCCCGCGAGTATCTGAGCAGCGTGCAGGCGAGCATCGAAGACACCAGCCTGTTGCTGTGGGTGGTGGTGCGTGATGAACAGGTGATTGCCAGCGTGCAATTGGCGCTGTGCCAGAAAGCCAACGGCCTCAACCGCGCCGAGGTGCAAAAGCTGTTGGTGCACAGCAGCGCGCGCCGCCATGGCCTCGGCCAGCAATTGATGCACACCCTGGAACTCGCCGCGCGCCAGCACAAGCGCGGCCTGCTGTACCTGGACACCGAGGCCGGCTCCCCCGCCGAAGCCTTCTACCAGTCGCTGCGCTACACCAAGATCGGTGAACTGCCCGACTACTGCCAAAGCCCGGACGGGCGCTACAGCCCGACCGCCATCTACTTCAAGACCCTGGGGCAACCTGCATGATTCCTGGTGAATATCAGATCCAGCCTGGCGATATCGAACTCAACGTCGGCCGCCGTACGATCAGCCTGAGCGTGGCCAACAGCGGCGACCGGCCGATCCAGGTGGGTTCGCACTACCATTTTTTCGAGACCAATGACGCGCTGACGTTTGATCGTGCGGCAAGTCGCGGCATGCGGTTGAACATTCCGGCGGGGACGGCGGTGCGGTTTGAGCCAGGGCAGAGTCGGGAGGTGGAGTTGGTGGATTTGAGTGGCGGGCGCCGAGTGTTCGGTTTTGCCGCACGCATCATGGGCAATCTGGAATAACTTGAGGACATACACATGAAAATTTCCAGACAAGCCTACGCCGACATGTACGGCCCCACCGTCGGTGACAAGGTCCGCCTGGCCGACACCGAGTTGTTTGTCGAAGTCGAACAGGACTTCACCGTCTATGGCGAAGAAGTCAAATTCGGCGGCGGTAAAGTGATCCGCGATGGCCAGGGCCAAAGCCAGTTGCTCGCCCATGAAGTGGTCGACACGTTGATCACCAACGCGCTGATCATCGACCACTGGGGCATCGTCAAGGCCGACGTCGGCCTGAAGAACGGCCGCATCCACGCCATCGGCAAGGCCGGCAACCCGGACATCCAACCCGGCGTGACCATGGCCATCGGCGCCAGCACCGAGGTGATCGCCGGCGAAGGCATGATCCTCACCGCTGGCGGCATCGACAGCCACGTGCATTTCATCTGCCCGCAGCAGATCGAAGAAGCGCTGACCAGCGGCGTCACCACCATGATCGGCGGCGGCACCGGCCCGGCCACCGGCACCAACGCGACCACCTGCACCTCGGGCCCGTGGCACCTGGCGCGCATGCTCCAGGCCAGTGATTCGTTCCCGATGAACATCGGTTTCACCGGCAAGGGCAACGCCAGCCTGCCGGAGCCGTTGATCGAACAGGTCAAAGCCGGCGCCATCGGCTTGAAGCTGCACGAAGACTGGGGCACTACACCCGCAAGCATCGACAACTGCCTGAGCGTGGCCGACGAATACGACGTGCAGGTGGCAATCCACAGCGACACCCTCAACGAGTCGGGCTTCGTCGAAACCACCCTCGCCGCCCTCAAGGGCCGCACCATCCACACCTACCACACCGAAGGTGCCGGTGGCGGCCACGCGCCAGACATCATCAAGGCCTGCGGCTTCGCCAACGTGCTGCCGAGTTCGACCAACCCGACGCGGCCGTTCACCCGCAACACCATCGACGAACACCTCGACATGCTGATGGTCTGCCATCACCTCGACCCGAGCATTGCCGAAGACGTGGCCTTCGCCGAAAGCCGCATCCGCCGCGAGACCATCGCCGCCGAAGACATCCTGCACGACCTCGGCGCGTTCTCCATGATCAGCTCCGACAGCCAGGCCATGGGCCGCGTCGGCGAAGTGATCACACGCACCTGGCAGACCGCCGACAAGATGAAAAAACAGCGCGGCCCGCTGCCCGGTGACGGCCCCGGCAATGACAATTTCCGCGCCAAACGCTACATCGCCAAGTACACCATCAACCCGGCAATCACCCACGGCGTCAGCCACATCGTCGGCTCCATCGAAGTGGGCAAGTGGGCCGACCTGGTGTTGTGGCGCCCGGCGTTCTTCGGCATCAAGCCGACCCTGATCCTCAAGGGCGGCGCGATTGCCTCAAGCCTCATGGGCGACGCCAACGCCTCGATCCCCACGCCGCAGCCGGTGCACTACCGCCCGATGTTCGCCAGCTTCGGCAGCTCGCTGCACGCCACCAGCCTGACCTTTATCAGCCAGGCGGCGCAGGCAGCGGGCTTGCCCGAAGCCTTGGGCTTGAAGAAGCAGATCGCGGTGGTCAAAGGCTGCCGCGAGGTGCAGAAAACCGACTTGATCCACAACGATTACCTGCCGGATATCGAAGTGGACCCGCAGACGTATCAGGTCAAGGCCGACGGGGTGCTGCTGTGGTGCGAGCCGGCCGAGGTCCTGCCGATGGCCCAGCGTTATTTCCTGTTCTGAGTCGGGCGCCCCATAAGGCGGTCAGTCACGGTACGCAGCACGTTTTTGTGCTCCTCGCCGAGACTGACCATGTCGGCGAAGAATTCTTCGTCGCGTGTTTCCCGGTCCGGGCTGACCTGCTCGGGGGACTTACCCAGCACCTGCGCCGAGGTGTCGATGGTCAGGCGCAGCTCGGTTTTCTGCTGCGCTGACAAAGTGCCGTCATCGGCCAGGGTTTGTTCGGCGGTGTAGAGGTTGATCAACGCCTCATTCTTGGCGCTCACCGCTTCGAACTCGTTGGCGTAGGTCACTTGCACAAAGTCGGCCCAGAAGGGTTGCTCCACAATACCGTCGCGCAGCAAGTCGCCGGTTTCCAGGTCCTTTACGCGACGTGAGGCGTCATCGAGCATGTCTTGGGTCACATCCGGCTCGTTGTAGAACATGCTGGTCTGCCAGGGCAGATCCAGCTCGTTGGCCAATCGCGTGACATAGGCCAGGTGGATTTCAACTTCGTCGATGCTTCTCTGCGGCCGCCCTGCCGCGTCGACCTGCTGAATCAAGCCGCCCTCGTCATCGTACTCAGGGAACCGGCGACCTTCGGCCACCAACTCGCTGACCCGGGCGTGGGCAATGCGGCCCAGCTCATCCAGGCGCGCCTTGCCCTTGGCCAAGTCCAGCAGTTCCAGTTGCACCAGGTCCTGATTGGGGATCAACCGCGCTTCGTTGAGCAATACTTCAAACCCCATGGCGTTGAACAATTGCGCGCCGGCATCCACGCAGGTAGTGGGCGCCACCGCCATTTCGAACAACCGCTCACGCAATGCCGTATTGGCGGCCATCGCTTCAAGCATGCGCCAGACCTTGGCGGTCAGGTCGTTCTTGTACTGATCGGTACGGTCCTCCAGACGCTCACTCAGTTTGCGGATCTCGTCAAAAAACGGCTCACTGCCGATGGCCTCTTCCAGGTCATTCCAGGTTTCCTGCTTGGCCAGCCATTGCTGTTGCGACAGCCCGCTCATCCAGTGCGCGCTGTCTTGGGTGCCTCTGGGCGGCAGGCGTCGCTCCGGGTCCAGGCCCACCGATTCGAGATAGAGGTTGAGGCTGTCACGCACTTGGGGGGTCAACCAGTCGCGGGTGACGGCGGTGCGGGCGAGGATGCGCGCGCGCTCGGAGCCCGGCGCCACCACGGGAATTGCCGTGAGGCGATTGCCGGTCAGCTCCAACAGAAACTGCCGGGGGCGCGGCACGCCAAACGTACCCATGGGCCAAGCGTGCAAGCCACAGCCCGACAAATACAGCCAACGCAGGCGTGGCATACGGCCGATGTCGATGTTCATCGACAGCGGGTTGCCCTGAAGCGCCAGCCACTCCAGTTGATGCATGCTGCGGATATGCAAGACCGTCTGCGCAGTGAGCATGATCTGGTTGTCCGACAGGTCGAGCCCTTCCATGCGCGACATGCGTGCGCACGCCTCGGGCAAGCGGGTAAGCAGGTTGTTTTCAAGGTTGAGCACCCGCAGCTGAGGGAATTTCGCCAGCAAGCCCATGGCCTGATCGGTCAAGCCGCAACCGGGCATATGCACACTGGAGACATGGGAGAAGTCCCCCGGTAATTCCGGCAACGACGCAAGCTGGGCACCCAGCGCTTCATCCTCCAGCAGAATGCGTTGGCCGCGATAGTTGCCACGGGTATCCAGGTCCCACTCGCCGCTTTTTTTCCAGGCATTGCGCAGCCGGTCATACAGGCGCCGGCGGGTCGCCAGGGTCGCCCGGTCGCGGGGGCCGTCCAACAGCCAGCGCGACAGCACGCTCTCCAACTGTTTGTATTGTTTCTCCAGGTCCTTGAGCCAGCGGTCGTCTTCAAGGTTGCGACCGTGCAGGTACTCGCGCATCTGCACCGCGTTCATGGTCGGGTAAAGCGTGCGCACCCGCTCTTCGATCATGCGCTGCCAAGAGCCCTGCCCGCGCCCGCTCAACGGGTAACCCAGGCGCTGGGGGGACACGCGCCAGGGGGTGCGAAAAAACGGCAGGCGTTCTGGCTGCATGCCCAAGACAACACGCAGCGCTTCACGGGGCAACGCCTTGGCGAGGATCAGCGTGCGTAACTGTTCACCCTGCCCGACATGGGGCACGCCAAGGGCATTGCGCTGCGCATCCGGCAATGCATGCTGCAAGGCACCGTAGAGACCATTAATGCCATGCAACTGCTGGCCACGGTCATCGAAGGCCTGGTAACGGCCCTCGTCGACCCGCACAAGGATTTTTTTCTCAGCGTGCGCAGGCCCGAAGTCGGCGCGTAACTCACCCTCGGTGCCGCCTTCACGCACCTCCAGGCGCAGGTTGTCGGCCCAGCCAGGCAAGACCGGCAAGGTGTTCAGCACCAGCGCTTCGGTGTCCTGCCCAGCCATGGCATCGAGGTACAGGCCTTCGTAGGCCAGGCTCAGCCGAACGTCCTGCTGCAGCACGCGCGCGCGCTGGGCAAGGTCCAACGGAATGCGCCCGGTACGGTCCAGCGCAGCCCGCTCCTGGGGCGTGGCCTCAGCCAGCATCTCGCGTACCATCAAGGTGGGCAGGCGTTTGAAATCGCGTTGTATCAAGGTCACCGCCGCGTCTGTCATCGGCTGCTGCTCGGTGTACAGGCTGCGCATCAAACGTGCTCGGACCAACACCGCACGGTCCTGCATTTTCTTTTGAAGCGCGGTGATACGCGCGGCGGTCACACGCGACGTATAGCGCCCGACCAGTGTGTCCATCTGCGCTTCGGTCAGAAAACCGACGATGCGTTCCGGCAGTTTTCCGGTCATGAGTTCGCTCCTGCGGACCTGCAACGTGTCCACGAGCGCCGCGTTCACATCGCCATACTTGATCGACGCTCCGCTCAATTGCGTTCCGGCAAACGCCTCTATCGCCTTGCCCGATGGCCAGCCGGGCAGCTCGACCGCCAAGGTTGCGGCGTAACTGCACAAAGCGTCCGACAACACGCCCGCGCCGATGCCCTGGGCGACCTGCAATGCGCTGTCATAGGCTCGGAACTGACGAATCGTATCCAGCAGGACCGCCGGTACGGGCTCGCTCTCTACGTGCAAGCGGCGCAGGACGTCCTCGTCGACACCGCTGACGTGACGGATCTGCTCCAGCACGGCATCACTGAAACCGTCGACCACCGGGCCAAGCCTGCGCATCAGTCGCGCGCCCTCCCAACTCAGCGGGCGCTCCAACTCGTGGTACCAGGCACCGGTGCCGTTATGTGCAAGCGCCGGCTCATAGGCATCGGCGCGTGAAGGATGCTCGATCACATAGCGGTCGTGTACGGGCTCATGGCGCACTTTGAAGCGCTTGTCCTCCAGTGCGATAACAGACGCCCCGTTGATCTGGTGCACGCCGTGCTCGTTGGGAAGCGCGCCCTCCGGAATCGCACGCGCATATTCGTAGGGGGCAAGGTCGGGCTTCCACAGGCGTGTCTTGCCGCTGGGTAGCTTGACCGCCTTGAGACCTTCAATAAACGGCGACACCGTGAAGTGAAACGCGGCGCCGCCGACCGCCAGCATGGCCAGGTTTTCCACGACGTCGGTAATGTGCGCCCAACCGGCCTCGCGGTCGCCCTCGCCGAGTTCAATGGCGCCCTCGAGGATTTCGTACAGCAACTGGCCCGCCATGACCACGGACATCACCACTCCCAATGGCGGTATGACCATCGCCAGCAAGTTGACCCCAAACAGGCCCATATTCAGGTAATGCTGCACACGCCTGGCGCTGGCAGCCTCATCGGCATCCGCAGTCGAGATGGCCTGAGCCCGGGCGTTGTCGAGCATCCGCTTGCGCAGGCTTTCAAAGCGTTGCGGCCACAGGTCAACCGCCACCCACAGCCCCTTGATGGAATCCATATTGATATTAAAGTTGGGGTCTGTAACGCCGACGCGAACCTTGGGTTGTGGCTCCGTCTTCACCTGCGTCAACGGTGACAACACCGGTGCCACCAACGTTGTCGCCAAGCGACCCCACTCTGAGCGTAACCACTGCGAGCCGAAAGGCTGGGGCGGGGCATCCACCACCAGTTCGGTCAGCCGGCGGAAATAATACGGGCGGTCCTTGTAGGCGACGAACTGGCTGAAGAACTGTTGGAAATCGGTTATCGGCGTCGCCTCGGTGCGCTCGGCATCCCGCTGCGGTCCGGCCTGCAGACGCGCGGTCAACGCCCTGCTGAATTCGTCGAACGAGGCATAGCGCTTGATCGGGTGTTCAGGGTCATCTGGAATGTAAACGATGAACCAATCCGAGTAACGGTGCTCGACGCAGGGCTCAATCACCAGGCAACCCTGCAAATGCAGGTTCATCAGGCAGGGCGTGCGATACCAGATCTGTTTGTCGCCGAGCATGATCTTCTGCTCACCGGCCAGCACACGCAGCAACAACGCGTAATCGCTCTCGGTGATATCGCCCTTGAGTTGCGCCATCATGGCCGCCGCCGCAAACGCATCTTGTTGATGGCGAATGTATTGCTCGCGCAACACGCCCTCGGACACGACGTCGGCAGGATGCACAGCGCTCTTGAGATAGGCCTGGTACTTCGCGCCCAGGTCCAGCTCGCGGCACAGTTTGACGAACGCGTCGATACCAAGCGTCGTGGCATGACGCTCGAAGTGACCACGAGCATCTGGCTCGGTAATAAAGCCTGAGGCACTGTTGAAATATCCCGGCTTGGCTTCCTGGGCTTCGAAGTTGTGCAAGGCCGCTTGCAGCAACGAAAAGGTCCTGACCTTGAAACCGCCGGTTCGCACACCGAAGGCGTCCTCTGTCGGGCTGTAAAGGCGCAGCCACGTGAGGTTGACGTCCAGGTCGTGGCCATTGTCCTTGAGTGCCGCCTCCAGCAATGGCTGCGCGAAGGCATTCACCGACTGGATTTTTTGCAGGGTTTTCTCAAGGCGGTTGAGTGACTCGCAGCGTGCCTGCAGGAGTGTGTTGAGCTGGTCCTTGTGCGCCTGGGGCGCTTTGTCATACCAGCCAGGCACATGTGGGGCAGCCTGTTTGAGCGCCTGGCGCCGCTTGGCCGATGATTGCACCAGACAGGCCGGAATGGCCTGGCGGATAAAGGCATAGTGTTGCCCCTGCTCACCGGGCAAGGCCGGCGGCAGGGTTGAAGTGAGGGAGGTTGCGGGCATCGGATGGCACCTTTCTAAGAGAGGTTTTCATCCTAATGACCGCCAACGGGGGACCCGACCTAACTATTTAGGCGATGTGGAGGGCACCTCCCATTCGGTACGGCTCAGACTTTCGATCAACCCTTCCTCCGCAGCCGCCAGGCGTGTTTTCAGGTCATTGGACTTGGTCAGGAAATCGCCCTCGGACACCTCACCCGCCGCGTTGCTCTCAGTCAACTTCGCCAGTTCCTCATAATACGGCTCGCTCAACTCCTCGAACTGCGGGCGGTATTTGCTCACCACAAAGTCCTTCCAGAAGTCTCGGCTCAGCAGGGCTGCAAACTCCTCGGGCGAGCCGTCCAGTTTGCGGATGCGCGCAAGGGTATCGGCCAGCTGTTGCTGGGTGACCTTGCCCATGCCGATGAAGGTCACTTTGTCGGGCTGCCCCGGTAAATCCAGCTTGTCGGCGCCCTTGAGGCTGTAACGGTAGGCCAGACGCACCTCGACTTCTTCCAATCGTGCGATCTTCTGGTTTTTCTCTAATCCGGTCAGGGAAGTGTCGCTGTTGATCTGCGCAGTACGCTGCTCAATATCCTGCAACGCGGTCTTTTCCACCTCATCCAGGCGAAACAGACCACGGGCCAGTTTCAACAGGGCCGGCCCCTGGTTAACGTCCGTCGCCGACGCCTTCGCCCGGTAGACCATGCTCATGATTTCGACGTTACTGAACGACAACGCTGCGCGGTCACAGCAAGTCCCGCGCCCGGCCCAGGTGAACATCTCGTCGCGCAATGCCTCGGACTCGACACTGTGCTCGTTGATGCTGTCGAGCACACTCCACACGCGCTGCTGCAGGTCGGCATGTCCTCCAGCGGGCGCTTGCATATCGTTGAGCATGGTAAAAAAACCATCGCCATTGGGCTGCTCGCGCAAGCTCGACCACTGCGCCTGCCGGGCGGCTATCTGCTCTGTCGAAAACCCCTGGCTCCAGCGCGTGAAATCGGCACCCGTGGTGCCGCGCGCGCCTGCCCCGGCAGCAGGTCGATAAACGGTCGTCAGAATGCCGACATTCGGATCGCCCCCCAGGCCTGCTTGCGCGACCCGCGTGCGATAGCCCGTAATGCGTTGCAACGTGGCTTCAGTCAATGGGTTGTTGCCCAGAAAAATCCGGCAACGCAGTGGCAGCGCCCCCTCCAAAGGCGCCTCCGGGGGTGGGATAACGGAGTCAGGCAGGTTCGTCAGTTGGTTACTGTCCAGCAAGACGGCATCCAGCAATGACTGGTGACCCAGCCCAGTGGGCCATTGATCGATGCCGGTGTAGCCCAGGTTCAACGAACGCATATCCGTGATCTGGCTGAAGTCCAGGTCAACACCCAGCGGGTTATTGTTGAGCGACAACGCCCGAAGGGACGTGCGCTCGGACACAATACGCGCGGTATCGGCCGTCAGGCGGATCTGGTTGTGATTCAAATACAGCCGGGTCAAACCCTGCATCTGACCCAGCGCCGGAGGCAGTTCGTGCAGCTGGTTATGGGACATGTCCAGCCAGCGCAGGCCGCGAAAACGGCTGAGGAATTCTTCGGGAGAGGCGCTCAGGTGCATGTTCTTGAGCACGAGCGAACCGACATGGCTGAAATCCGCATCCAGGGCCGGCAGGCTTTGCAAATGCAGATTACTGAGGTCGAGTTCCTGTCCGATCGGCGTGCCGTCCCTTGCCTCCCTTTCTGGTGCCTGCTTGCGCCAGCACTCGAGGATCCGACTTTTGGCCGTGAATCGATCACTCCCGCTCCCACCAACCTGCAACGCATCGCGCATGCGCACGTAGCGTTGACGCCCGCCGCCGCCGCCCGTGGACGCCCACGCATCGAGTTGCTGGTTGAGCCGTTGCAGTTCCACTTTCAGCCGGTTCATTTCGGCCGGCGCACCGTCCCCCAGGCTGAGCCAATACTCCCTGGCACGGCCTAGGGTGTATCGAGGAAATACGCTTTGAACATCCTGGGTATCGAGGGATTCGACCGCGAACGTGTCACTGTCCCGCAGGTGCATAAATCCCGGATGGCTTTGGGACACGCGTTGCCAATAGCCGTCCAACTCCAACCAGGTTTGCGCGAGGAAGGCGTTGGAGCGCAGATCAATCGTGTGATTGAGCCGGATGATTTTTTCGAAGTGCTCAGGTGCCGGGTGAAGGTGCTCGGCGGGGATACCTCGCAACGCATTATGGCTGAGGTTGAGTGTTGCCAGGTTCTCCTGCTCAAGCAGGCCCGTAGGCCACTGTTCAAGGCGGGTGTAGCTCAAGTTGACATTTTTAAGCCTTGGCATACGGCTCAAATCCGGCGGCAGTTGCAAGGGGTTGCCCATCAGGTTCAACTCCTCCAGGCGGCTCAGATTGCCCAGTTGCTCGACACTGGCCGGGGTCAGGCTGATGCGGTTACTGCTGAGCGTCAAATGGGTCAGGTTATCCATTTCACCCAGCCCTTCGGGCAGTTCCGTCAACTCCGCGCTCTGAATTTTCAACTGTTTAAGCTGTTTGAAATGACTGAGGAAGTTTTGCGCCCCGGTGGTCCAGGAGACATTGAACAGCTCCAGCGATTCGACATGGCTGAAGTCTGCCGTCAGCTCTGGAAGGTTCATGCGCGTGCCTGGCGCGATGTTTAATGTGCGTGTCTGGCGCCGCCAACAGGCAACAATGGCATCGGAATAAGCCTTGCGCGCCCCGCCCCGACGATCAAAAAGGGTGGCCGTGGAGTGGGGTTGCTCGTTGACCCAGGCCGCCAAATCCTGTTCGAGCTTTTTGTATTCTTTTTCCAGGCGCTTGAGTGCCCCCGTCACATCGGTTCCCTGGGCCGCGAGAAAATCACCAATCTGGGCCTCGGAGAACGTCGGAAAGAGCTTTTTCGTCCGTGCTGCGGGTGTGGTAAAGGCCCTGGTGACGACTTGCCGAATGCTGAAAGCGCCGCCCAGCAAGCGCATCGAAGGATCATATTCAGGCTTTTGCAGCGGGTGCTCCAGCAGCACTGTGCGCATGGGTCCGCGTGGCAGCGGCGAGCGCCGGATCAGCACCTGTAGTTGCGCCGCGTCTGCGGCCCCCAGGGCTTCACGCTCTTCGACGGACAATTGCTGCCACAGCGCTGAGTAGATATCGCCCGGCGGCGCCCCCTCGAATTGGCCGTCTTCTCTGAGCACCAAGTGTTTTTGAATCGCGGCATCGGGTGAGCCGATGGCATCCTGCACCTTGCCTGCGGACGAATACTCACGTAACTCGACGCGGGTTCCTCGCCGCCAGCCGGGCAAGGTTTCCAGGGTACGCAGCGCCAGGATATGGCTGTCCGGGTTGGCCAACGCATCGACATGCAAACCTTCATAAGCACGCGACACGCGTATTTCCTGGGTGTGCCATTGGGCTTGCGCCCTGACGTTATCCGGTAGACGTGCCCTCAAGCGAAAGGCCTGCCGTTGCTCCTCGGTGAGGTTGCGCAACACCTGCTCGGCCATCGCGTTGGGCAAGTCCGGGTAAGTCGACCGCAACCGATTCACATCCGGGTCGTTGCCGAGGTCCTGCTTGCGGTAGCGTTCTTCCACCAACGTGTTCCGGCGAGCCTCGGCATACTCGCCCAAGTCCTGGCGCAACAGCCTGGCGCGCTCGGACAAAGGATCGCTCGCCAGCCCCGGGAACTCGCGCAACGCCGGATCCACGCCTTGCAGCGTGTGCAGCACCTCCTGCAGCAGTTCGCCGCGGCCCATGGCTTGCGCGCTCAACACCATCACGCGAGGCTGTATCGAGGACGGCCCAGTGTCCTCCCACAGCAGATGGTTATCCGCGTCGAGCACCCGCAACCGGGTATCCCCGAGCATGCCCCGGCGTTGCAGCAGATCCATCTGCGGCGCCACGTCGGCCTTGGCGTAGCTGCCAGCGTCCGCCGCTTTGATCCGCGAGATAAACGCGCTGACATCATCCGCACAGCGGAAACGTTGCAGCGTATCGGCGAGCACCAAGGGTATCGGGTTGTTATCCAGGGCCTCGGCGCGCAACGTATCGAGTTCGACGTCACTGGCCTCCAGCGCCGCTTGCACACGTGCAGTACTCATGCCTTCGGCCGGCAACCCCAGGCGACTGATCAAGGTCGATGCATCCCAGGTCAACGGGCTTTCAGCCTCATGCTGCCAGGCACCTTCCAGGTTATGGGCCAGGCGCGGGGCATAGGCTTGCGGGCGCGTCGGGTGCTGGATCCGGTACTCGTCATTCAGCGGGTCATGGCGCAGCCGAAAGTGATCACCGTCCAGGGGCAATACGGTGTGCCCGTCGTGGGTATACAGGCCCAACTCATTGGGACGGGCATCGGTGGGCAGGGTGATGGGCGCCTTGTAGGGGGCCAGGTCAGGGCGCCAGAGTTTTTCATCACCATTGTCGAGGGTAACGGGCTGTAGGTCCTCGATCACCGGCTCAGGCTTGGCCGCCGCCAGCTTGGAAAAACCTTTGCCGACACCGGCCATCACCGCGATCAGTGCCAGGTTTTCCGCCACATCCAACAGGTGCGCCTTGGCGGCGCGGCGGTCGCCCTCCGCCCACTCGATGGAACCCTCCAGGGTTTCGTACAGCAGTTGGCCGGCCATCACCGCCATCATCACCTCGCCCAGGACCGGCACGAACATCGACACCACGTTCAGCGCCAGCAGGCCGATACCCAGTAACTTGGCGATTTTCTCCGAACGCACCCGCGCATCCACATCGGCGGTGGGCACCGCATGGCTGCGCGCGTCGGCCAGCAGTTTGTCGCGGTGCTGTGCGAAGAGGTAGTCCCACAGGTCCAGGTTGTCATCCCACCACACGGTGCCTTTCTGATTGATCGCGCCGACATTGAGGTACGGGTCCGACTTGAGCCGTCTGATGGGCTCCGGATTGGATGGCACTTCGGCCGTTGTGAACAGCAAAGAGAAGGGATCGATGCCCTTGAGGAAATGCGTCATGAACGGCGAGTACACCTTCAGACCGGTGATGGTCCCCGGTGCCGGCGTAAAGTCGGTGAGCTCGCCGAAATACGTGGGCAAGTCGCCGTACCTGACGAATTGGCTGAAAAAGCGCTGGTAGTCCGTTGGGCTGCCATCATCGGGGGCTGAGGTATCGCGCGTGGTGAAACGTGTCTTGAAGATCGCCTGCATCTGCTCCCAAGTGACGCGTTTCAACGGGTGATACGGGTCATGGGGGATGTAAAGGATCAGGTCATTGGTGTAGCGGCGGATCTCGCAGATCATGAAGACAATGCAGCCGGTCATGCGTTTTTTCATCAGGCGCACGTCACGGAACCACACCTGCCGCGTGCCCATCCACGGGTGATTTTCGCCATTGATCACCGAGACGATCATCTGATAGTCGTCCGGCCCAATGTCCTGTGTCAGCAGCGCGCGCTCTGCCGCTGCCGCCAGGTCGGCCTTGCGCGCGGCGCTGAATTTATACCGCAAGGCCTGCTCGGCTACGGGGTCCTTGGGACGCATGAAATCGTTGAGATAGCGTTGATACTGCGCACCAATATCCAGCGAGCGACATAGCCCGGTGAATTGCGCAACGGTCAGCGAAGTACTGACCGCTTCGAATTTCTGCGCCTCGGCTGCCTCGATCACAAACCCGGACGAGGCATCAAACGCCCCCTCTTCGCATTCCGATGCTTCAAAGTTGTGCAGCGCCGCCTGCAACAACGGCAAGCGCATCACTTCGAATGTGCTGTAGGTGGCTTGGGGCTGCAGGTATTCGACCCGCGTGCGCAACTGCAGGATGGTGTTGTTTACATCCAACTGCACCTTGAATTTGTCCTGCAGCGCCTTGACCAGCAAGGGTTGGGCGAAGGTGTCGATGTCTTGCAGCGTGGCGAACGCCTTGTCGAGGGCGGTTTGGGTGGTGAGGCTGGTGGTGTATTTATCATTCAGCGTTTTTTGCTGTTCAGGCGATGCGCGCAAGTACCAGTCCGGTGGCTCTGCGGGCGTCGTTTTGAGCTGCTCACGACGTGATGAAGTAGCGTCGACCAGCCAAGCAGGGCTGGAGCGTTCGAGGTATTCGCGGTGGATACTTTGGGTCGCCGCCGGCGGGGTGCCAGAAGAGAGGTCGGCCATGATGTTGCTCCCGTTATAAAGAGCAACAGCACATCATGGCCGACCCGTTGACCCGCGCTAGATAGTTAGCGTGGGGCGGCTATTTTCAGAAGTGTTCCCGTGGGTTGAACGCGGCTTTCTTCGCCAGCTCTTGCCACAGCGCAATGGTTTCGTCGTCTGCCTGCTTAGGCATCACGGCCTTGAGCTGGATGTACAGGAAACCGCGCTCGCCAGCCTTGTTCAACAAGCCATGGCCCTTGGCGCGCATGCGTTGGCCGTTCTGGCTGCCGGCAGGCACCTTGAGGTTGATCTTGCCGG
The DNA here is from genome assembly GCF_013386605.1 of Pseudomonas sp. IPO3749. Classification (NCBI taxonomy): domain Bacteria; kingdom Pseudomonadati; phylum Pseudomonadota; class Gammaproteobacteria; order Pseudomonadales; family Pseudomonadaceae; genus Pseudomonas; species Pseudomonas sp. IPO3749. The sequence goes on from NZ_JACARN010000051.1 coordinate 24,063, forward strand.
TAAGCGTCGGCACAGCCACTTCCGCCCCCAGTGCAAGCTCCCAAGGAGCCAATGGCAGGTTGATGATCAGGTTTTCGCCTTCCACCTCAAACTTTGGATGCGGCGCAAACTTGATGATCAGGTACAGATCGCCATTGGCCCCGCCGCCGATCCCCGGCGCGCCCTGCGCCTTGAGGCGGATGCGCTCGCCGTCGGCCACGCCGGCCGGGATCTTCACGTTCAGGCTCTTGGTGGTGTTGCTGACGTGACGGCCCGAGGCGTCGTATTGCGGCACCTGGAAGCTGATCTGCTTGGACTCGGTGGACAGCGTCTCTTCAAGGGACACCGTCAGTTGCATTTCCACGTCCTGGCCCTTGCGCCCGGTTGGACGGCGTTGTCCACCGCCAAAGGCGTCGCCACGGGAGCCGAAGATCGAACTGAAGAAGTCCGAGAAGTCTTCGCCACCGCCGCCGCCACCAAAGCCGCCACGGCTCTGCCAGCCCGGTGGCCCTTGGAACGGCTGGCCATGCTGGCCGTATTTGCGCAGCTCGTCGTATTCGGCACGTTTGTCCGCGCTTTTGAGCGCCTCATAGGCTTCGGACGCGTCCTTGAACTTGGCTTCGGCGTCTTTTTCCTTGCTCACGTCGGGGTGATATTTGCGCGCGAGCTTGCGGTAGGCCGCCTTGATTTCCTTGTCGTCGGCCGTCGGCTCTACGCCCAATATCTTGTAGTAGTCTTTGAAATCCATCGGCGGTTCACCATCCTTAATCGAGATCGCACAGCCCGGGGCACAACGTGCGCTGCATTGCACCTGTTGAGTCTTGTGGCCTGGGGGTGCGTCAAAGTGTTATCGGCGCTTGCCGTATGCAGCAGATGTGGGGGCGAATCCCCAGGTTTCAAGCATGATTTAACAGATGGTCGGCCTACGCATCCGCCGCCGACTGGCATACACTGCGCGGCCGTTTTTCAACCGGAACCTGATTGTCATGGAAAACCCATCCCCAGCCCGTGCCTGCGGCATCGACTTTGGCACGTCCAACTCCACCGTCGGGTGGATCCGCCCCGGCGAGGAGACGCTTATTGCGCTGGAGGACGACAAGATCACCCTGCCGTCAGTGGTGTTCTTCAACTTCGAGGAACGCCGCCCGGTGTACGGTCGCCTGGCGCTGCACGAGTACCTGGAAAACTACGAAGGCCGGCTGATGCGCTCGCTCAAGAGCCTGCTGGGTTCCAAGCTGATCAAGCACGACACCAGCGTGCTCGGCACGGCGATGCCGTTCACCGACCTGCTGGCGCTGTTTATCGGCCAGCTCAAGAGCCGCGCCGAAGCCAACGCCGGCCGTGAGTTCGAAGAAGTGGTGCTGGGCCGCCCGGTGTTTTTCGTCGATGACGACCCGATGGCCGACCAGGAAGCCGAGAACACCCTGGTGGACGTGGCGCGCAAGATCGGCTTCAAGGACATTTCGTTCCAGTACGAGCCGATTGCGGCCGCGTTCGACTACGAGTCCACCATCCAGAAAGAAGAGCTGGTACTGATCGTCGACATCGGCGGTGGTACGTCTGACTTCTCCCTGGTCCGCCTGTCGCCGGACCGCCGCCACAACGACAACCGCCAGAGCGACATCCTCGCCACCGGCGGCGTTCACATCGGCGGTACCGACTTCGACAAGCAACTCTCACTGAACGGCATGATGCCGCTGTTCGGCTACGGCAGCCGCATGAAGAGCGGCGCCTATATGCCCACCAGCCACCACATGAACCTCGCCACCTGGCACACCATCAACTCGGTGTATTCGCAAAAATCCCAGTTGGCCCTGGGCAGCATGCGCTACGACATCGAAGACACCGGCGGTATCGACCGTCTGTTCAAGCTGATCGAAGAACGCGCCGGGCACTGGTTGGCCATGGAAGTAGAAGAAACCAAGATCCAACTGACCCACGAAGACAGCCGCCACGTGGCGCTGGATCGCATCGAAGCAGGCCTGAGCGTGGACCTGAGCCGGGCGTTGTTCGAGTCCTCCATCGACGCCTTGCTCGAACGTGTGCGCGGTAGCGTGACGCAGTTGCTCAACGACGCTTCGGTGAGCGTGGCGCAGGTGGACACGGTGTTCTTTACCGGCGGTTCCAGCGGGATCCCGGCACTGCGCCACAGCATTTCGGCGATGCTGCCGAATGCGCGGCATGTGGAAGGGAATATCTTTGGCAGTATCGGCAGTGGGTTGGCGATTGAGGCCAGTAAGCGGTACGGCTACTGAGTTTTAGCTGAAAGACCGCGGCGCCCCTATCGCGGGCAAGCCCGGCTCCCACACTTGACCGAGTTCCAACTTTGAAATGCGGTCGAATGTGGGAGCGGGCTTGCCCGCGATGGCGTCAGCCCAGGCAACACAAGCTTTAAACCATCCCCCCAAGCTTCAATTCACTCTTGAGATACGCATAATAAATCGGCCCCGCCACCACACCGGGCAAGCCGAACGCGGCCTCAAACACCAGCATCGCCAGCAACAATTCCCACGACTTGGCACTGATCTGCCCGCCCACAATGCGCGCATTGAGGAAGTACTCGATCTTGTGGATCACGATCAGATAGCCCAGCGCAGCCACCGCCACCCAGATCGACAGCGACAACGCGACGATGGTGATCAGCGTGTTGGACATCAGGTTGCCGATGACCGGCAGCAGGCCCAGCAGGAAGGTCAGCACGATCAGGGTTTTGGTCAGCGGCAGGTGAATCCCGCACAGCGGCAGCACCACAGCGAGGAACACGGCGGTGAAGGCGGTGTTGAGCGCGGCGATCTTGATCTGCGCGAAGACGATGTTGCGAAAGGCCTGGACCAGCAGGTGCAGGCGGTCGAACAACGCGGCAGCCAGGGGTTTGCGTTTGGTCAGGTCGGGCACGCGTTGCAGGGCGATGATGGCGCCGAGCACCATGCCGATCAGCAGGGTGACGAACATGTGGGCGGCGTCTTTGCCGACCAGCTGCAGTTCGCTCAGGTGCTTGCTCATCCAGTCGCCGATGGCCACGCGAAACTCGGCGGCGCTGGCGGGCAGGTAGGCGTCGATAAACGGCGGCAACTGGCCACGCGCACGGTCGACCACGCCCATGAATTTGTCCAGGGAAGCGCCAGGGTTTTCCGCTTCATGGAGCAGGAAGCTGATGGCGCCGGCGAAGATCAAAGTCAGCACACTGACGATCAGGGTGCCGAGCAAGGCCACCGCGAGCCAGCGCGCACGCCGGCCTTCGATCAGCCGTTGCAGTTGGGGAGTGAGCATGTTGACCAGCTCGAACACCAACAGACCGGCCAGCAGGCTGGGCAGTAATTTGAGCGGCAGTACCAGCAGCAGTCCGCCGAAAATGATGATGTAGCTGGCCAGCAATATCACGTGACGCTGAGAAAACGTTGGCATACAGCCTCAAAACGAACGGCGTTAAAGGATGGGCAGTCTGCCAGCCTTGAGAGAATCAAGCGAGTGGGTCAGTAGTGAATGCGATCAAGTGTGGGAGCAGGCAGCCTGCTCCCACCTGTGTGATCAGCCTTTGAGGCAAGTGCTCATGAAGGTTTTGCGCGCATCGCCAGTCAGCGCCTTGGTTTTCGCTGAGGCATTGCAATCCTTCATCTTCTGCTGCTGCGGCGTCAGGGTCTTGGCGTCATTGGCCGCCGGGGCCGACAGGCAGGTCTTCATGAAGGCCTTGCGGTCATCACCCTTGAGCGTCTTGGTGGTGGCTTCGGCATTGCAGGTGGTCATTTTGTTTTGCTGGGCAGTGGCGGCAAAACCCTGGGAACACAGCAGCAGGCCCATCATCAACAGCGGAATTCGCAGCATCTTCATGGAGTTTTCTCCCTGTTACCGTGCCGGGCGGCACGGCCTACCCAGCAGTGTAGTCAAAGCCTGTTACAACTTCACCGGCTACGGATATGCGTCCGTCGGTACTGCTCCGGCGTGCAGCCCGCCTGGCGCTGGAACATGGCGATAAAGGCTGACGCGGTGCTGTAGCCCAGGTCAAATGCCACATGTTGCACGCTGCGCGGGCTGTCGAGGGCTTCGATGGCCGCCAGGTAGCGCAGGCGCTGACGCCACTCGCCGAAGCTCATGCCCAGCTCCCGCACAAACAGGCGCGCCAGGGTGCGTTCGCTCACGTGGACGTGTTCGGCCCAGTGCGCCAGGGGGCGGTTATCGGCAGGGTCGGCCTGCATGCCTTCGAGTACGCCAAGCAAGCCAGGGTGACGGGCGTAAGGCAGAAAGCATTCGTGGATCGGCGCCTGCTTGAGCTGGTCCACCAGCACCTGGGCCAGGCGGATATCGGACTCGGTCTGCGGCATGTTCACATCACGCCCGGCGAAATCGCTGAGGATGGCCTTGAGGATATCGCTGATCGCCAGGGTGCACGGCTGCTGGGGCAACTGCTCACAGAGTTCCGGCGCCAACCCGACCGAGTGATAGACGATCGCCTCGGCGTTGTAGGAACTGTGCTGCGTATGCGGCGGCACCCACACCGCGTATTGCGGCGGCGACATGAAGCGGTTGCCGGCCACCTCCATGCGCATCACGCCGCTGGCCGAGTAATCCAGCGAACCCCAGAAGTGCTGGTGCGGGGTGCACTCGGTGTCGGGGGCGAAATCCGAATAACGGAAGTACACCGGGCTCGGCAGCTGGGGGAAATCCGCAAGGCGTACGTTGTGCTTGGCCATATTGTCTGGATACAGAGGTGGTTTGTCTGGATCGCAGTATAGGCTTCGATCCAGACAATGGATAATCCTGCCTCATCAACACACTGGGTTTCTTTCGATGCAATACGCGTATCCCTTGCTGGCCATTTTCATTTGGGCCGGCAACACCGTCGTCAACAAGCTGGCCGTGGGCGCACTGTTCCCGGCGGAAATCGGCTTTTACCGCTGGTTGCTGGCGGCGCTGCTGTTCACGCCGTTCATGATCAAGCCGGTGATCGCCAACTGGGCGTTGATCCGTCCGAACCTGGGCAAGGTGTTCATCCTCGGCGTGCTGGGCATGGCGGTGTACCAGAGCCTGGCGTACTACGCCGCGTCGCTGACCACGGCGACCAACATGGGCATCATCCTGTCGTTGATGCCGTTGATGGCACTCACAGCAGCGATCATCAGCCTCGGCCAACGCCTCACCTACGGCGCGATGACTGGTGCCGTGCTGTCGTTCGCCGGTGTGGTGGTGGTGGTTTCCGCCGGTAGCCTCGACGCACTGCTGCAACACGGGGTCAACCTGGGCGACGGCATGATGCTGGTCGCGACCCTGGCCTACGCGGTCTACAGCACCCTGTTGAAGAAATGGCAGCTGCGCCTGCCGCCGTTGGTGTTGCTGTATCTGCAGGTGCTGGTGGCGGTGGTGGTGCTGTTTCCGCTGTTCCTGTTCTCGGCGAAGGCCGGCTTGGGTTGGGCGAACATTCCGCTGGTGCTGTATGCGTGCCTGTTGGCCTCGATGGTCGCGCCGCTGGCGTGGATGCATTCGGTAAAGACCTTGGGCCCGAGCCGCACGACGTTGTTTTTCAACCTGCTGCCGTTGATCACCGCGTTGATTGCGGCCGTGGTGCTGAAGGAAGAGTTGGCGCTGTACCACCTGGTGGGCGGTTTGCTGACCTTGGGCGGGGTGATTTTATCGGAGCGCTGGACCACGCCGGTGCGTTAAACCCCGGCCTCCTTCAAGCGTCGGGCATGCTCGACGAACAGTCGAATCGGCTCGGCGCCCTTGCCCACCAGGCCCAGGGATTGGTTGACGATATCGAAGTGATCCAAGGCGTAGTCATCGCCGATCACCCTCCCCAGGTGTGAGCTGTAGCGTCCGACCATGCCGTCGCACTGGCCCTTTTCGCGTACAAAGCTGCGGGCGAACAGGCGGCAACTGCGATGCGTACCGTCGAACAGGTTGCGACCCCGGTCGGTGATGCCCGGCTGCAAGGTGCCGGACCATGAGTAATACCGCACGCCGTTGACCTCTTCGGGCCCCTGCCCGCCCCATGTCGGCGGCAGCCCCTGTGGATAGCACTGATTGAACAGCGCCACACCCGCACTGGTCAGGGAATGATGGGAGGCCTGCAAGTCCGCCTTGAAGCGTGGCCCGCGATAGCCGGTTTCCAGCACGCCCATCACCCAGGCAACCAGGTGAAACAGCGCGCTCATGATTCGGCCCTTCACGCCATCCACGGGGTAATTGAGATGAATGTGGTCCGCCAGTTCCGAGCCATGGCTGGGCCCGGCCACCGATGTCACCGACGCCACCCACTCCGGGCGCTTGGCCGCTGCATACCGCGCAGTTAGCGAGCCCTGGCTGTGGCCGATCAGGTTGACCTTGTCGGCCCCCATTTCACGGCGAATGCGCTCGATCTGCAGCAGCAATTGCTCGCCACGCACCTCGCTGGAGTCCAGCGGCGCCACCTGCACGGGAAATACCTGCGCGCCGCCTGCCTGTAGCGCCGGGACGATGCCGTACCAATAGGGAAACCACCCCAGGCGCACAAACCCGAGCATGCCGGGGACCAGCACCAAGGGGTAACGCGTGGCTAACGACTGCGGCATGGGCCGAACGTCCTTGATCAGGAAAGACCACCAGAGGCTAGCCCAGTCCCGCGACGAGGTGATGACATAAAATCCGATAAAACTTTTTGCGTGACGCGGGACTCACAACTTGGAGCGATCACGCCGGCAGAGCGTGGCGCAAAACCGGATTAGTACCAGGAGATTGAGATGACCGAAGCAAACTTGACTGACGTTGCGACCCTGCGCAGCCGCGCCCGCCAGAACGTCGAAAACGGTGCAGTGACCGAAGGTTATGACGCCGACCGCGAAGAAATCATCCGACTGCTCAACGCATCGCTGGCCACCGAGCTGGTCTGCGTGCTGCGCTACAAGCGCCACTACTTCATGGCCAGCGGTATCAAGGCGTCCGTCGCCGCCGACGAGTTCCTCGAACACGCCACCCAGGAAGCCGAACACGCGGACAAACTCGCCGAGCGCATCGTGCAGCTGGGCGGTGAGCCGGAGTTCAACCCGGACCTGCTGACCAAGAACTCCCACGCCCAATACGTGGCCGGCAAGGACCTCAAGGAAATGGTCTACGAAGACCTGGTCGCCGAGCGGATTGCGGTAGACAGCTACCGCGAGATCATCCAGTACATTGGCGATAAAGACCCGACTACGCGTCGTCTGTTTGAAGAGATCCTGGCTCAGGAAGAAGAGCATGCGGACGATATGGCGGATATTCTAGAAAGTCTGTAAGTGCGAAACACAAAAGGGGGAGCTGGCTAGCCAGCTCCCCCTTTTGTTCGTCTGCCGTTTCAGCCTTTAACGGTTTTCGGCGCCTTGCCTTCCTTCATCTGCTGCAACAACGGTGCACACTCATTCGGTTCACCACCACTCGGCGCGACCAACGCCAGCAACCCGGCCGCCGGCCCGGCGATCACACCCAGCGCCACCATGCCCGCCCCCCGCAACGCCAGTGGAATGGCTTTCACACCCGCGTTGGGCTTGATGAACGGCCCGTTGACGTACAGCGGTGAACGCAGGGAGAACAGGCGAAAGCCTTTCGATTCCGGGGTAATGGTAAGGTCCAGTTGCTCGGTGGCCATATTCGCGGTGCCATCGATGTAGATGATGGCGTTCTCAGTATCGAACACAAACAAGCGCGTGGTCGCCAGGCCCGTCTTGATGCCGAAGTCCGCCGCCGCGCAGTTGATCTTCACTTCCTTGTCACCAAACAAGCGGCCTACCACGTAGTTACCCACGTTGAGCCCGGCGATTTCCATCAGGCTGCGGCTGATGGCGCCGTCGTTGATCAGCATCTTCAGGTCACCGTTGGAGCTGCCCAATAGGGCTGCTACGGAATTGCCGCGTCCGGAGATGTCGGCATCACCGTTGAGTTCACCAAAGCTGGTTTTCATCGGTTCGAAGGTTGGGAACAGTTGCTTGAGCTTGAAGTTGCGCGCGGTGAGTTTGGCGCGACCTTCCATTGGCGTGATGCGGCCGTTGAGGCGGATCTGCGCATCCAGTTTGCCGCCGGCCACACCAAAACGCAGGGGTTCGAGGCTCAGTTCGCCGTCATTCAGGACCAGGTGGGTGTAGAGGTCGGTGAACGGCAGATCGGCACTGTGCACGATGCGCTTGCCGGTGAATTCCACATCGGCGTCCATGACACGCCAGCGCTCGGTGCGGAACTCTTCCACCGGCAGCACTTTGGTCGCTGGCTGCTTGCTGTCGCCGCCACGGGCTTTTTGCTTGGCGTTGGAGTCGGCGCCGATCAGCGGAGCGAGGTCGGTCATCAGCAATTGGTTGGACACCAGCGCGCCGCTGAGCTTGGGCCGTGGCTGGCTGGCGACGTAGGCGAGGCTGCCGTGGATATCGCTGTTGCCGATCTTGCCGTTGAAGTTTTCATAGCGAAACGAGGCGCCGCTGGCTTCGTGCAGCTTGGCGATGAGGTGACCGTCGGTGGAATAGGCCGGCGAATCCGGCAGGGTCACGCCGGTCAGCGGGTAGAGATTGCCCAGGCTGGAACCGGCGAGCTTCAAGCGCAAGTCGAGCGCACCGAGATTCAGTGGATCGGTCAGCGTGCCGGCCAGGGCGATGCTGGTGTCGGCAATCTTCACCTGCGCTTGCAGCGGGAACGGCTTGGCCGCGTCCTGCAAGGCCAGCAGTCCGCCGATCTTGCCGCTGCCGTCGAGTTTCTGGCCGTGGTACTGGCCTTTGACCTTGAGGCCGAACGCATAGTCCTGGGGCGCGGAGCCTTTTTCCAGGGCCTTCTTGGCATCGGCGTCGCCGACAATTTCGCCGAACGGGATCGGTTTGCCCAGCGGGTCGATGATCACATCCAGTTGGGTCTTGAGGGTCTGGTCGTCGAGGGCCACGTGGCCTTTGTCGAAGCCGATGGCACCGATGTCCACCACCCAGTTGGAGGGCTCGGCGTTCGGGTCCTTGGGGTCGAACTTGAAGGTCCAGTTGGCGCGGCCATCGGCCAGGCGCTGCAATTGCGCGCTCGGCTCGGTGAGGTCAATACGCGGGATCACCACGCGCTGCACCAGCAACGCCAGGGGCGAGATGCGCAGTTCGACCTTCTTGAGGGTGACCATTTGCGGGGTTTTCGACCAGTCCGGGTTGCCCAGGGTCAGGTCTTCGGCGATCACATGGGGCCATGGCACCCAGGCGCGCCAGCCACCCTCATCGGGCTCACGCGCCCACACCACCGCCAGGTTGCCGTTGATGGCAAACGGTCGATGCAATTCTTCGGAAACCTTGGCATTGAGGGGCGGCTTGATGCGGTTCCAGTCAAAGAACACCAGGACCAACACCACCACGGCGATTAACACAACGAAGCTGGCGCAGCTCCAAGCGACGATTTTACGAGTGCGCGTCATTGCACAGGACTCCTGAATACGACTGGCTGGGTGACAGCCTTTAAGGACAGCTTATAGAACTACGACTGGTAAACCGCCTGGGGGTTTAACCCGATCCCCGATTTGCCTGGAAAAACCTCAATTTCTGACCACTTCGACAGATTCCCCCTACGACGACGCACCATTGTTACCCGCGTGCGTGTCGAAAATACCCACACCGGTGCAAAACCGCGTGCTTGAGAGGCCCGTTCTAGAGCCTCCGCCTAGAACAATCAATTCTGTTGATTATTACCATTGTGTTTATGAACTTTTATATCGACTTATCGAGAGTAGCATTAGCCCTGTACCCACTTTATCGCCCTCCCAAGGAGCAACCCATCATGAAACGCCAATTACTCGCTACCGCCCTGTTATCCATCCTGGCTTCCAGTGCCTTTGCCCTGCCAGCCGCCGAACAGGCCACCCCACAAGTCAAAGCGGACGCCGTTCCGTTCAGCCAGACCGTCGCTCGCAGCGGTTCGCAAGAAGAAGAGAACCGTGACTACGCCAAAGGCGCTGTGGCTGAAAATGGTTCGGAACAAGCCAACAAACGCGCTTACACCGAAGGCCTGACCGAAAACGGCCGCAACCGCCTGGAACAAAAAGGCCTGGTTGAAGGTGGTGCTGATCGCCTGCTGGAACGCAACGCTGTTGCCGAAGGTGGCCGTGATCGCCTGGAACAGAAAGGTCTGGTCGAAGGCGGTGCTGAACAAGCCAACAAACGTGCCTACACCGAAGGCGTTGCTGAAGGCGGTGCTGACCGTCTGCAAGAACTGCATCAAGCACAGAGCTAACCCCGTGGTGGCCGAGAAAAAAGCCCGATCTGTCGATCGGGCTTTTGCTTTCCTGTAGATCGCGCTACGCCTCTCCCCGCCAAGTTCGACGTCAGCAGACCTGTTTTGCTAGAGTGCGTCGCTGTACTTGCCGACAAAGCCCGCCCGCCCATGCTGCCCCGCGCCGAACAGAAGCAACAGACCCGCACCGCCCTTATGGACGCAGCCTGCCATCTGATGGACTGTGGCCGTGG
>NZ_JACARN010000052.1:0-45677 GCF_013386605.1 Pseudomonas sp. IPO3749
GGACAGCGGCGTGCCCAGGGTGCAAGGCGTGCGTCTGGCGTTGTATGGCCGCAGTGGCTTGGGTGCGGCTGGGCAAAGCCTACAACGTCAACTACTTGATTTGTGTGCAAACAGCCCTGCCTGATCAATGCCTTTACTGAATATTTCTTATGCCTGAAAGGCATTCAAAAACAACGCCTTTGCGCCAGCCCCCGTAGGCCGGGGCTTTGCCGTTTCCAAGTATTTCATTTATTCAATTTAGATCTATGTATAACTTTAAAGATTACTTTAAGAGATAAGCGTCTGGCCCCGATGATTCAACCCTCGACGGCCTTCCACGCAGGCCTGTCGGTTTTTTTGTTTCAAAACCGTAGGGAGTGAATCAATGGGCAATGTCCAGACCGCCGCCAGTGCGCACGAGGCGCAATGGCGCCAGGCACCGGGTGGTGAGTTGGTCGACCTTGGCCGGCCGCACCGCGCGCCGTTGGGGCAGTTGCGCACGCAGAAAACGCCGAAGCGTTTCTCCAGCCGTCGCGAAGGGATCCTGCTGGGTTTGCTGGTACTGGCCCTGCACGGTGCGGTGATCTACTGGGTAAGCCAGAAGCCGACGCCGGTGCTGCCGATCGTGCCGCCGGAAATTCCGCCGATGACGATCGAGTTTTCCCAACCCGCACCTCCCGTGGTGGAACCGCCACCGCCCGTGCCGCCGCCACCACCACCGCCTGTGGTCGAGCCACCGCCGCCGGTCGTGGATGAATTGGCCGCCAAGCCGGCGCCACCAAAACCGATTCCAAAACCCAAGCCCAAGCCGGTTCCAAAGCCTGAGCCCAAGCCCGCGCCGAAACCTGTCGAGCAGCCGCCCGCGCCACCGACACCGGCACCACCTGCGCCGCCAGCACCACCGGCGCCGGCCCCGGTTACACCCGCTTCGGCCAACGCCGCGTACCTGAAGAACCCGGCGCCGGAGTACCCGTCACTGGCTCAGCGGCGCGGTTGGGAAGGCACGGTGTTGCTCAGGGTGCAGGTACTGGCCAGTGGCAAGCCGGGTGAGATCCAGATCCAGAAAAGCAGCGGTCGCCAGCAACTCGACGACGCCGCGCTGGCAGCGGTGAAGCGCTGGAGCTTTGTACCGGCCAAGCAGGGCGATGTGGCCCAGAACGGCTGGGTCAGCGTACCGATCGATTTCAAGATTCACTAACTATTCGGCTGCGGTGTGTTGCACACGCCGCGACCTGCACAGAGGGAAAACATCATGGCATTAGCATCTCCACTTGAATCCATCGAAAGCGCGGTGATCTGGCTGCTGGTGGTTTTTTCGGTCGCCACCTGGGGCCTGGCCCTGCTCAAGGGCGTGCAGTTCGGTCGCCTCAAGGCGCAGGATCGCAAGTTCCACAAACAGTTCTGGGCGGCGTCGAGTCTCGACTCGGCCGCCGAGCTGGCGGAAACCCAGCCGGGCGCCGCTGCTCGGGTGGCCCAGGCTGGTTACGCCGCGATCCAGGTGGGCGAAACCCCGCACGCGGCCGACCTGAGCCAGGCGATCAACCACCAGGACCGCCTCGAGCGGGCCCTGCGCCAACAGATCGTGCGTGAACGCCGCTCCCTGGAAACCGGCCTGGCCGTGGTCGCCAGTATCGGCAGCACCTCGCCGTTCATCGGCCTGTTCGGCACCGTGTGGGGCATCATGGAAGCGCTCAAGGGCATCAGCGCTGCGGGCTCCGCCAGTCTCGAAACCGTGGCCGGCCCGATCGGTGCGGCACTGGTCGCGACCGGTGTGGGTATCGCCGTCGCGGTGCCGGCGGTGCTGGTCTACAACTATTTCCTGCGTCGTCTGAAGCTGACCGCTGCCGACCTGGACGACTTTGCCCACGACTTCTACAGCCTGGCCCAGAAGAACTCCTTCCGCGTGTTGCTGCACCCGGCCCTGAACAAAACCGCTGCCGGCAACCCGCAGAAAGTGAAGGAGGCGTCCTGAGATGGCCTTTTCCACGCAAGACAGCGATGAGGTGCTGAGCGAGATCAACGTGACGCCGTTGGTGGACGTGATGCTGGTGCTGCTGGTGGTGTTTATCGTCACCGCGCCGCTCTTGACCAACGCGATCCCGATCAACCTGCCCAAGACCGAGGCGGTCGCGCCGGTGGAGCAGAAAGACCCGCTTGTGGTGAGTATCGATGGCGCCGGCAAACTGTTTATCAACAAGGACGAAATCCAGCCGGACCTGCTGGAGTTCAACCTGCAGGCGGCCAAGGCCAAGGACCCCGATGTGCGGGTGCAACTGCAGGCTGACGATGGCGTGAACTACGGCGAAGTGGCGCGAGCCATGGCGTCTATCGAGCGCGCGGGGATTACCAAGCTGTCGGTGATTACCGCACGTTAATTGCAAAAGCCTCGACAATTTTTTGGCCGTCTCCTTGGCAGGGTGCGGCCTTTTTTTTGCGTAAAATCCTTTTGTGATTTTGGTTATTAATAAATAGCTTCTTATTCCTTAACGAATATAACCCCCGTCCCTATACTGTTCAGCAACGTTAAACGCTGCAGGAGGGCACACCCATGCACAGCGAGTCGATTCGTTATCTGATCGTGCCGGGCTGGCAAGGATCGCCAGAAGATCATTGGCAAAGTCACTGGCAGAACAGCCTGCCCAACAGCGCCCGCGTGGAGCAAGATGACTGGCTGACGCCACGTCGCGAAGACTGGGTCGCCGCGCTGGCCGAGGCCATCGCCGCCGACAGCACGCCGGTGATCCTGATCGCCCACAGCCTGGGCTGCATCACCGTGGCGCATTGGGCGGCCACCGCGCCGGTGCAGTTCCTGCGCCAGGTACGCGGCGCCTTGCTGGTGGCACCGGCCGATGTCGAGCGTCCTGCCTGTGCTCCCGCCTTGCGTAATTTCGCGCCGATCCCCACCGACCTGCTGCCGTTTCCGAGCCAGGTGGTCAGCTCCGACAACGACAGTGCCGTCAGCGCGCCTCGGGCCCTTGAGCTGGCCCGTCACTGGGGCGCCGAAGCCGGGATTCTGTCCGGTGCCGGGCATATCAATGTGAAGTCCGGTCACCAACGCTGGGAGCAGGGGTTTGCTTACCTGTACCGCCTGCAAAGCCGCCTTGAGCATCACGCCCGGCGCACTGCCTGAACACTTTTCAACGCCCCGTCCCTTAAGCGGATTGGGGGCGGGAGCCTGCCATGAGTCTGCATGAAACCTACGGCCAGCCGTTGCTGACCTTCCCCGATGCCGAAAAAAGCCCGTTGAGCATTCGCGCCAAGGCGCTGGTGTTTGTCGACCCCCGTTCGCGCCAATTGCGCGAAGACCTCGAAAGCCTCGCACCACGCGCCTTGCCCGTGTTGATTCGCGGCGAAACCGGCAGCGGCAAGGAGCTGCTGGCGCGCCACATTCACCGTGGCAGCGACCGTACCGGTTTGTTTGTCTCGGTCAATTGCGGTGCCATCAGCCCGACCTACGCCGATGCCGAATTGTTCGGCTACGCCGCTGGCAGCCATAGTGGTGCCGCCAGCAGCCGGGCCGGTTGGTTCGGTTCGGCGAATGGCGGCACGTTGTACCTGGATGAGATCGGCGATTTGCCGCTGCCAATCCAGGTAAAACTGCTGGCCGCCCTGGAAAACCACGAAGTCACCCGCGTCGGCGCCCATCAGCCCAGCCCGGTGGATGTGCGCCTGGTCGCCGCCACCAGCATCGACTTGGCCCAGGCTGTGGCAGCCGGCAAGTTCCACGAGCGCTTGTTCCATTACTTGAGCGAAGGGCGGCTGGACTTGCCCGCACTGCGTGAGCGCGTGGGTGACATTCTGTCCCTGGCCGAGTACTTCCTGGGTATCTACAGCCAGCGTCTGGACCTGCCGGTGCCGCTGATCAGCGATGCCGCCCAGCGGGTGCTGGAACTCCACAGCTGGCCGGGCAATACCCGTGAGCTGGAAAACGTCATTCACTTTGCGTTGCTGGTGAGCAGCGGCGATGAGATTTTGCCCGAGCATTTGAACCTGCCGGTCGCAGGGTCACCGTTGGAGCAGGTGCGGCGGATTTTCAACAGCGCCAGCCCCGCCGAGCAGGAAACCCTGCTTAAATTCCTACATGAGCAAAATGGAATATCAACGTGAATAAAAGATATTGTTCGGGAATAAAAAATCTAGGTATTGTCCCTTCCACGCCGCGATAGCACTTCGCTGGCACACCACATAAAATACGGTCGTCAGAGACGCCCCGCAATTCCGATAAGGACACTGCATGAAAAAGGTTCTGTTGTTTACCGCACTGGCGGCTGCCCTGACTGCAAGCTTCGCTCAAGCCAACGAAAAACTGGTGGTTGCCGCGACCCCGATCCCCCACGCCGAGATCCTCGAGCTGATCAAGCCGACCCTGGCCAAAGAAGGCGTGGACCTGCAGATCAAAGTCTTCACCGACTACGTTCAACCCAACACGCAGGTGGCCGAAAAGCGCCTGGACGCCAACTACTTCCAGACCCTGCCGTATCTGGAAAACTTCAACAAGGGCAAGGGCACCAACCTGGTGACCGTGGTCGGTGTGCACGTTGAACCCATCGGCGGCTACTCGAAAAAGATCAAGAACATCTCTGAACTCAAGGATGGCGCCACTGTGGCCATCCCGAACGAAGGCTCCAACAGCGGCCGTGCCCTGTTGCTGCTGCAAAAGAACGGCCTGATCACGCTGAAAGACCCGACCAATGCCCTGTCCACGCCGAAAGACATTGCCAGCAACCCGAAAAACCTGAAGTTCAAGGAGCTGGAATCGGCGCTGCTGCCACGCGTGCTGGACCAGGTTGACCTTGACGTCATCAACACCAACTACGCGCTGGAAGCGGGCCTGAACCCAGCCAAAGACGCGCTGATCATCGAAGACGCCAAGTCGCCGTACGTGAACTTCCTGGTGGCTCGCCCGGACAACAAGGACAGCGACGCGATCCAGAAACTGTCCAAGGCCCTGACCAGCCCGGAAGTCAAAGCCTTCATCGAGAAGAAGTACAACGGCGCGGTCGTGCCTGCGTTCTGATGTAACTCAAAACCCCCTTCAAGGTTTGAACGCCGACGGCTTGCATCGCGTCGGCGTTTTTTTATTCCGGTTTTTTGATAAATAGAGAACTAAGATTGAAGGCGTTAAATGAGTTATTGGTCGAAGGCCACCGTTTAGTTCATTGGCGGGTCTGATTGATTGTGTCTGAGCGTGTTTTTAAATTGCCTTACATTTTAGGTTTTGCTTAGTTGGTTTAGTAGGGCCAAGCTTGCGCGTGTTGTAAGAGTCATCGCATGGAGGCGCCCGTGAGTTTTACCAACTTTTGGAAGCCAGTGTCATTATGATGAAATCCATTTCTCCTTACGATGTACGAACCCCTATGGCTGGCCATGTGAATGACGCTACTCATTCGCCATCTGCTGCAGGATTTGAAGCAAAATACCCCGAAGATCAGTTCAAGCCAGTCCCCAATAATATCCACATGGTCTGGGTGGGCTCCAAACCGGGTTCGAACCAAGATACTTATTTACGCCAGTGGGCCACCATGAACCCGAACCATAAAATTATGTTATGGGTTGACTCTACTCAGTTTGATGCTTACGCAACTAATAAATCGGCTCAGGCAAAAGCCGAAAGTGTTTACCCAAACTACCAGTCAGAAAGACCCGTTCGAGGGTTGTTCAGTCAGCTTAAGACAGCAATTAATAACCCGCTGCAATGGCCTCGCAATCAAATCGAGCAGAAGCAAGTTATTGGAGAACTTAATAAAGAACTTTTGTCTTCAGGTAACAAAGCATTGAAGGAAGCATTGCTGCCAGAGGGTGGAAAAGTTACGCCCCAGAACGCCTCTCAAGTGCTCAGTGCTTTTGAGCGTCACGCTTCACGTACCGATGACAAGTTTCATCAAGCAGAAGCCACCATTCTTGACCAGACGACAAAGTCCTGGGACCGCTACGCCAGTAACCCTCCCCGTGACACGACGACCCTGGCGGCTTTACAGGAGCGTTTCAGCGATCTGAAGAACGTGCAGATACGTGACTTGAGCAATCCTGCCGACATACGCCTGCAAAACAAGGACGTGTATCAGCATGAAATCATGGGCCGCAACGGCGGTTACGCCGCAGCTTCCGACGTCGCCCGATATGAAATCGTCAATCACTATGGCGGCACCTACACGGATATTGACCTGGAAAGCGTGCGCCCGCTTGACGGCGCCTTAAATGCCCACCCAGACCTGATGCTGGTCGGCATGGCTGCAGGCAAGAGTGAGGCAAGTGGCAACGCCACCCCCTATTTTGCCAACGCGCTGTTCTCCAGCCACTCCCAGAGCGCGATGCTGAAGAGCCTGATTGATGACATCGGGGACAAATACCGTTCGATGAACGGCAATGAATACGCCGGCGATCGTTACTTCAGCCGTCCGAATAAAAGTACCATCGAAACCACCGGGCCCAATGCACTACGTGGGCATGTTGACAGGGTGATACAAGAAGCCAAAGGACGACCGGACCTGATCCGTAACGACGCCGCCTCCTCTGCT
Source organism: Pseudomonas sp. IPO3749 (assembly GCF_013386605.1). Taxonomy (NCBI): domain Bacteria; kingdom Pseudomonadati; phylum Pseudomonadota; class Gammaproteobacteria; order Pseudomonadales; family Pseudomonadaceae; genus Pseudomonas; species Pseudomonas sp. IPO3749. The sequence continues at coordinate 6,498 of NZ_JACARN010000052.1, forward strand.
GAACGTATCTGGGACATGGCAAAGCCACAGAATAAAGAGTACTGGGGCCTGGTGGATTCCCACTTCAAGTTCCCGGACAACTACGTCAACTTTGAGACCGAAGAACAGCAAAACAGCGCCACCAAAGCCATGGCGGGAGGTGCTGATCGGCAGCCTTCCACCCAAGGTTGAGCCTATGAGAAAAAGCCTCACCACGGTGAGGCTGTTGTTTTTTACAGCGCCTGACTATTGATCGCCCTGCGCAACGCCATCAACCACTTCACCAGTTCTTGCGGATCCATCGGTTTCACTTCCTGCATGGTTCAATCCCTCGAATCTCAGACCCCCCAACCATAGCTGCCACCCGCCAAACCCGCGAACCCGGCGGTTATCTTTTTGGGTGATATCAATATGCTATTTGGGTATTTAAATTTTCTTTTTTATACCTTTAAAGTTCGCGCTACCCGGCGTTACCCACACCGGATCGGATTGCGCTCGCTGCATTACCCTTGCGGCGTCATGGACTGGAAATGACCTTCGATTTCGCTTTTATCCTCAGCACCCTGCCGGCTTTCCTCAAAGCCGTGGGCGTGACGTTGCAAGTGGGCCTGATCGCCATTGCCACCTCGTTGCTGGTGGCGCTGATCAACGCGGCGCTGCTGGTGTTCCGCACGCCGTACCTGTCGCGCCTGGTGGCGCTCTATGTGGAGCTGGCGCGTAATACGCCACTGCTGATCCAGCTGTTCTTCGTGTACTTCGCGCTGCCGGCCCTGGGCTTCAATATTTCCGGGTTTTGGGCGGCGATCATCACCATGACGTTCCTCGGCGGCGCCTACCTCACCGAAGTGCTGCGTGCCGGTGTGGAAGCGGTGCCGCTGGCGCAGATCGAGTCGGGCAAGTCCATTGGCCTGTCCGACTGGCAGCTGTTGCGCCATGTGATCCTGCCCCAGGCCGGTATCCTTAGCCTGCCGGCGTTGTTTGCCAATTTCATCTTCCTGCTCAAGGAGACCACCGTGGTCTCTGCCGTGGCGGTGCCGGAGATTCTCTACACCACCAAGAGCTACATCGCCCTCTACTACAAAACCTACGAAATGCTCGCCGTGCTGACGCTGATCTGCGTGTTGCTGTTCTTGCCGCTGTCGCTGTTGCTCAGCCGCCTGGAAAGGAGGCTCCAGCATGGCCAGTTCGGGTCTTGAGTTGTTGTGGGTGTCGTTGCCGCAATTGGGCAAGGGCGCTGCGCAAACCTTGTCGATTTCATTCTTGAGCATCGCCTTCAGCACTGTCGGCGGCGTGTTGTACGGCGTGCTGCGCACCTTGAACAACCGGCTGCTCAACGCAGTGCTGCGGGTATATCTGGAGCTGTTCCGCGCGATCCCGGTGCTGGTGTGGCTGTACCTGCTGTTTTTCGGCCTGCCGATTTTCTTCGGCCTGAGCATTCCAAGCTTCTGGTGCGCTGTGCTGGTGCTGTCGCTGTGGGGCGCCAGTGAAGTCGGCGAAGTGGTGCGTGGCGCCTTGCATTCGCTGCCACGCGGGCAACGTGAAGCGGGGTTGTCGATTGGCCTCTCGGACCCGCAACTCTACGGCTATGTGTTGCTGCCCCAGGCCCTGAAACGCATGACGCCGCCGACCATCAACGTCTACACGCGCATCATCAAGACCAGTTCCCTGGCGGTGCTGATCGGCGTGGTCGACGTGATCAAGGTTGGCCAGCAAATCATCGAACGCACCTATGAGTCGGTATTGATCTACGGCGTGCTGTTCCTGTTTTTCTTCTTTATCTGCTACCCGTTGTCGGCCGCCTCCAAGGTGCTGGAACGGCGCTGGGCCCAAGCATGAGCGCATTGATCGAGTTCCAGGGTTTCAACAAGTTTTTCGGCGAGGCGCAGGTGCTCAAGGGCATCGACTTGAGCGTGCAAAGCGGCGAAGTGGTGGTGATCCTCGGCCCCAGCGGTTGCGGCAAAAGCACCTTGCTGCGTTGCCTCAACGGCCTGGAAGTGGCCCACAGCGGCAGCCTGCGGTTTGCCGGCAACGAGCTGCTGGGCAAGCAAACCGATTGGCGCCAAGTGCGCCAGGACATCGGTATGGTGTTCCAGAGCTACCACCTGTTCCCGCACATGAGCGTGCTCGACAACATCCTGCTCGGCCCGTTGAAAGTGCAAAAGCGCGACCCGCGCGAAGCCCGCGAACAGGCCGAGAAGCTGCTGGAACGCGTGGGCCTGGCCGACAAGCGCGACGCCTTCCCGCGCCAGCTCTCCGGCGGCCAGCAGCAACGCATCGCTATCGTCCGTTCACTGTGCATGAACCCCCAGGTCATGCTCTTTGATGAGGTCACCGCCGCCCTCGACCCGGAAATGGTCAAGGAAGTGCTGGAAGTGATCCAGGGCCTGGCCCGCGATGGCATGACCCTGCTGATTGTTACCCACGAAATGGCCTTCGCCCGCGCCGTCGCCGACCGCGTGGTGTTTATGGAAGCCGGTCGCATCCTCGAACACAACACCCCCGAGGCATTCTTTACGAACCCGCAAACCGCACGCGCGCAGCAGTTCCTGGAGAAGTTCTCCTTTGTTTCAACACTGCCCAAAAAACCTAAGGAACTTGCGCTGATATGAAAAAGTTACTGCTGCCACTGTTTGCCGTCGCTTTACTGGTCGGCTGCGATAAAAAGGCCGAAGAGCCTGTAAAACCTGCCGCTGTCAGTTACATCGACAAGATCAAGGCTCGCGACAAGCTGATCGTCGGCGTATTCACCGACAAACCGCCGTTTGGTTTCGTCAACGAAGCTGGCCGTTACGTCGGCTTCGATACCGACATCGGCCGCCAATTCGCCAAGGACCTGTTGGGCGATGAAAACAAGGTCGAGTTCGTTGCTGTCGAGCCCGCCAGCCGCATTCCGTTCCTGCAAAGCGACAAGGTCGACCTGATCCTCGCCAACATGACCGTGACCCCGGAACGCAAGGAAGCGGTGGAATTCACCAACCCCAACCTGAAAGTCGCGGTGCAGGCCCTGGTGCCGAACGACAGCGCGGTAAAAAGCCTGGATGACCTGGCTACCCGCACCACCATCGTCACCACCGGCACCACCGCCGATATCTGGCTGACCAAGAACCACCCGGACTGGAAACTGCTCAAGTTCGAGAAAAACTCCGAGTCGCTGCAGGCGTTGTCCGCCGGCCGTGGTGATGCCTATGCCCAGGACAACCTGGTGCTGTTCAGCTGGGCCAAGCAGAACCCGGGCTACCGTGTGCTGGAAGAAAAACTGGGTGATGAAGCGCCGATCGCACCGGCCGTGAAGAAGGGCAATATCGAACTGCGTGACTGGGTGAATGCCGAGTTGGCCAAGTTGGGCGAGGAGAAATTCCTGCTCAAACTGTACGACCAATATGTGCGTAAAGAGCTGAGCGATGACACCAAGCCTGAGAGTGTGATTGTTGAAGGCGGGAAGTGGCAGGGCTGATCTCTATTTGCTCGTTCCCGCGCTCTGCGTGGGAACGAGCATTACTCCGGCCAATGCCACGCCGGCGCATCCAAAATCCCCTGACCCACAATCCGGGTCTCCCCCAGCACTTTCTCCAACACAATCGAATTGCACCCACATCCTGCTGCAACGCCGCAATCAAGCGGCTGGCATGGGACACCACCCACACCTGGCATCGCCGGGACGCCTGGATGATCAAGCGCGCCAACGCCGGCAGCAGGTCCGGATGCAGGCTGGTTTCCGGCTCGTTCAGTACCATCATGGTCGGTGGCCGAGGTGTGAGGAGCGCTGCGATCAGCAGCAGGTAACGTAAGGTGCCGTCCGACAGCTCCGCCGCCGATAACGGCCGCAACAAGCCTTCCTGATAAAACTCAATCGCAAAGCGCCCACCCTGCAATGGTTGGATATTCAGGCGCGCGCCGGGGAATGCGTCGCTGACTGCGCGCTGCAAGGCCTCGTGGTCGCCGATTTCACGGATGGTCTGCAACGCCGCCGCCAGGTCGCGCCCATCGTGATGCAACACCGGCGTGCGTGTGCCCAGTTGTGGCTGACGCACCGGCGCGTCCATATCACTGCGAAAGTGATCATAAAAGCGCCAGCCACGGATGCTTTCGCGCAGCAGCAACACCTCCGGTGAGCCGCGCAGGTTGCCGACCTGATCGAACAGGCTGTGGTAGTTCGGGGTGTACTGGGCCAGTACATCCCAGGCGCGACCCTCACGCGCCCGCACCATCGGTCCGGAACGCTGCACCAGCAGGCTGGCCGGGCGGTAGAGGTGGCCGGCCCAGATGCATTCCTTCTTGACCTCGGGGTCGAGGGAGAAAAACGACTCGCTCGGTTCAGGCAGCCCCAAGGAAATGGCGTAGCTGAAATCCTCCCCGGCAAACCCCAGGCGCAGGCGTTTCACGCCTTGGCGCACGGTGGACTCAATCGGCACCTCGCCGTTGTGCATGCGCCGGCTGATAGTCTCGGGCCCCGCCCAGAAGGTCGAATCCAACCCACCCTCACGGGCCAGCGCATTGATCACCCCACCCTGGGCGGTCTCCGCCAGCAGGCGCAGGGCGCGGTACAAGTTGGACTTGCCGCTGCCGTTGGGCCCTGTCACCAGGTTCAGTCGGTCCAGGGGCATTACTAATTTGTTGATCGAGCGGTAATTGGCTACCGCGAGGGTCTTGAGCATGGGCATTCAGTCGGCTTGGGAACCATTGGAGTATGGGAGCCTCCATGCAGATAAGGAACCCTGAACTAAGCTCACAGTCGCATACACACTGGCACGTCGGCATCACGCACAAGGAGCCTGCATGGGCGGTCGCATTTGCACCTTTATTTTCGGACTTGGCCTACTGGCTCTGTTAAGCGGCTGTGGCGAGGAAAAGGCTGAGCCCAAGCAGCATTCTCGGGTATTTGTGCAGACTGTGCAGCCGGCGGACTTTGCCGCAGCGGTCACGTTGACGGGCGATATCCAGGCCCGTGTGCAAACCGACCTGTCCTTCCGCGTGGGCGGCAAGATCATCCAGCGCATGGTGGACGTCGGTGATCGTGTCAGTGCCAAGCAAGTGCTGGCCAAGCTCGATCCCAAAGACTTGCAGACCAACGTCGATTCCGCCCAGGCCCAGGTCGTGGCCGAGCAGGCGCGGGTTAAACAGACCGCTGCCGCCTTCGTGCGCCAGGAAAAGCTCCTGCCCAAGGGCTACACCAGCCGCAGCGAATACGATTCCGCCCAGGCCGCGTTGCGCAGCAGCCAAAGCGCCTTGGCCGCCGCTCAGGCCCAGTTGGCCAACGCCCGCGAACAGCTCGGCTACACCTCGCTGATCGCCGAAGCCCCCGGCGTGATCACTGCGCGACAGGCCGAAGTCGGCCAGGTGGTGCAGGCCACCGTGCCGATTTTCAGCCTGGCCCGCGATGGTGAGCGCGATGCGGTGTTCAACGTCTATGAGTCGCTGTTGGTGGAGCCGCCGCCGGAGGCGCCGATCACCGTCAGCCTCTTGGATAACCCGAATATCAAGGCCGTGGGCAAGGTGCGTGAAGTTACGCCCGCCGTGGCCGCCAATACCGGCACCGTGCAGGTGAAAATCGCCCTGCAAGCGTTGCCCAAAGGCATGGAATTGGGCTCGGTGGTCAGCGCCACCGCCAATGGCCCGGCCAAGGCCAGCATCGAATTGCCTTGGGCCGCGTTGACCAAGGACCTCAGCGAACCCGCCGTGTGGCTGATTGACGGCGACGGCAAGGCGCAACTGCACAAAGTCACTGTGGCACGTTACCTCACCGGCAAAGTCATCATTGGCGATGGTCTCAAGGGCGGCGAAAAAGTCGTGGTGGCCGGCGGACAATTGCTGCACCCCGGCATGCTTGTCGAGATTGCCCAGCCAGGAGCCCAGCCATGAAGCGCCTGACGGTGTTGCTCGCCGCCAGCCTGTTGCTGGTGGCCTGTTCGAAGGAAGAGCCGCCACCCGAACCGGTGCGCCCCGTGCTGTCCATGGAAGTGAAAGCCGAGGACCAGGAAAACCTCGGCCGATTCGCCGGCACCATCCAGGCCCGTTATGAAAGCAACCTGGGTTTCCGTGTGCCCGGCCGCATTGCTCGTCGCGCTGTGGATGTGGGCGCCGAGGTGGAGAAGGGCGCCTTGCTCGCCGTCCTCGACCCCACTGACCAACAGAACCAATTGCGCGCCGCCCAGGGCGATCTGGCTCGCGTGCAGGCGCAATTCATCAACGCCCAGGCCAATGCTCGCCGTCAGCAGGAATTGTTCAACCGTGGCGTCGGCGCTCAGGCCCAGCTGGATATCGCCCAGACCGACCTTAAAACCACCCAGGCCTCTCTTGACCAGGCACAAGCTTCCGTCAACCAAGCCAAGGACCAACTCAACTACGCCGAACTGCGTACCGACCACGCTGGCATTGTCACCGCGTGGAATGCCGAAGCCGGCCAGGTGGTCAGTGCCGGTCAGCAGGTGGTGACCCTGGCCCGCCCGGATATCAAGGAAGCGGTGATCGACCTGCCCGCCGGCCTGGCCGAGCGCCTGCCCCATGACGTGGTGTTCCTGGTCGCCGGCCAGTTGGACCCCAGCGTCAACACCACCGCCATCGTGCGCGAGATCGAACCCCAGGCCCAGAGCGCCACACGCACCCGTCGTGCGCGGCTGACCCTGGCGGAAACCCCCCCTGCGTTCCGCCTCGGCACAGCGATCAGCGTAACCTTGAGCACCGCCATTGCGCCACGCATCGAAGTGCCCCTGAGTGCCTTGCAGGAGATCGACGGCAAGACCCGCATCTGGCTGCTCGACACCCAAAGCCAGGCCGTGCAACCGCGCGACATCAGCCTGATCAGCCGTGACGCCAACAGCGCCTTGCTCAATGGCGGCGTCAAACCCGGCGAGCGTATCGTCACTGCTGGCGTGAACAGCCTGAAGCCTGGGCAAAAAGTCAAAATCGACGAGGACAGCCCGCGATGAAAGGGAGCTTCAACTTATCCGACTGGGCCCTCAAGCATCAGTCCTTCGTCTGGTACCTGATGTTCGTCGCGCTGCTGATGGGCGTGTTCTCCTACATGAACCTGGGCCGCGAGGAAGACCCTTCGTTCACCATCAAGACCATGGTGATCCAGACCCGCTGGCCAGGCGCGACCCAGGAAGAAACCCTCAAGCAGGTCACCGACCGCATCGAGAAAAAACTCGAAGAACTCGACTCCCTCGACTACGTGAAAAGCTACACGCGGCCGGGCGAGTCCACGGTGTTCGTGTTCCTCAAGGACACCACCAGCGCCAAGGCCATCCCGGAGATCTGGTACCAGGTCCGCAAGAAGATCGACGACATCCGCGGCACCTTCCCCCAGGGTTTGCAGGGGCCGTCGTTCAACGATGAGTTCGGTGACGTGTTCGGCTCGGTGTATGCCTTTACCGGCGACGGCCTGTCGATGCGCCAGCTGCGTGACTACGTGGAGCAGGTGCGCGCCGAGATCCGTTCGGTGCCGGGGCTGGGCAAGGTCGAGATGATCGGCCAGCAGGACGAAGTGATTTACCTGAATTTCTCCACGCGCAAACTGGCCGCCCTGGGGATTGACCAGCGCCAGGTGGTGCAGAGCCTGCAATCGCAGAATGCGGTGACTCCGGCCGGGGTGATCGAGGCCGGGCCGGAGCGGATTTCGGTGCGGACTTCTGGGCAGTTCGCTTCGGAGAAAGACCTGGCCAATGTGAATCTGCGCCTCAATGACCGCTTTTATCGCCTGGCGGACATTGCCGATATCAGTCGTGGCTATGTGGACCCGGCGCGACCGATGTTCCGCTTCAACGGCAAGCCGGCCATCGGCTTGGCGATTGCCATGCAGAAGGGAGGCAATATCCAGTCGTTCGGCAAGGCCCTGCACGGGCGCATGGACGAACTGACCGCCGACCTGCCGGTGGGCGTCGGCGTGCACAAGGTGTCCGACCAGGCGGAAGTGGTGGAAGAGGCTGTCGGCGGCTTTACCAGTGCGTTGTTCGAAGCGGTGATTATCGTGTTGGTGGTGAGCTTCATCAGCTTGGGCATGCGCGCCGGCTTGGTGGTGGCATGCTCGATTCCGTTGGTGCTGGCGTTGGTGTTCGTGTTCATGGAATACAGCGGCATCACCATGCAGCGGGTGTCCCTGGGCGCGCTGATTATCGCCCTTGGCCTGCTGGTGGACGACGCGATGATCACCGTTGAAATGATGATCACGCGCCTGGAAAAAGGCGAAACCAAGGAGCAGGCGGCGACCTACGCTTACACCTCCACGGCGTTCCCGATGCTGACCGGCACCCTGGTCACAGTCGCCGGGTTTGTCCCTATTGGCCTCAACGCCAGTTCGGCGGGCGAGTACACCTTCACCCTGTTCGCGGTGATTGCCGTGGCGATGCTGGTGTCGTGGGTGGTGGCGGTGCTGTTTGCGCCGGTAATCGGCGTGCATATCCTTAGCGCCAAGGTGAAACCCCACGATGCCGAGCCGGGGCGAATTGGCCGGGCGTTCAATGGCGGCATGCTCTGGGCAATGCGTAACCGTTGGTGGGCGATTGGCATCACCGTGGCGCTGTTTGTGGCGTCGGTGTTCTCCATGCAGTTTGTGCAGAACCAGTTTTTCCCGTCATCGGACCGCCCGGAAATCCTGGTTGACCTGAACCTGCCGCAAAACGCCTCGATCAACGAGACCCGCAAGGCCGTCGACCGCCTGGAAGCGATCATCAAGGACGACCCGGACATCGCGCGTTGGAGCACCTATATCGGCCAGGGCGCGATCCGTTTCTACCTGCCGCTGGACCAGCAACTGGAAAACCCCTACTACGCGCAGTTGGTCATCGTGAGCAAGGGCCTGGAAGAGCGCGGCGAGTTGATCGCACGCCTGCAAAAGCGCCTGCGCGATGACTTCGTCGGCATTGGCAGCTTTGTGCAGCCGCTGGAAATGGGCCCGCCGGTAGGTAGGCCGATTCAGTATCGCGTGTCGGGAAAAGACACCGATCAAGTACGCAAACACGCCATCGAACTGGCGACCTTGCTCGACAAGAACACTCACCTGGGCGAGATCATCTACGACTGGAACGAGCCGGGCAAAGTGCTGCGCATCGACATCGCCCAGGACAAGGCGCGCCAGCTGGGACTGTCGTCGGAAGACGTGGCGCAGTTGATGAACAGCGTGGTCAGCGGTGCCTCGGTGACCCAGGTGCATGACGATATCTATCTGATCAACGTGGTCGGCCGTGCCGAAGATGCCGAGCGCGGCACGCCGGAAACCTTGCAGAACCTGCAGATCGTCACACCCAACGGTACCTCGATTCCGCTGCTGGCGTTCGCCACGGTGCGCTACGAGCTGGAGCAGCCGCTGGTGTGGCGCCGCGACCGTAAACCGACGATCACCATCAAGGCGTCGGTGCGTGATGAGATGCAGCCGACGGACCTGGTGAAACAGCTCAAGCCGGAGATCGATAAGTTCAGCGCCGGCTTGCCGGTGGGCTACAAGGTCGCCACCGGCGGCACCGTGGAGGAAAGCGGCAAGGCCCAGGGCCCGATTGCCAGCGTGGTGCCGTTGATGCTGTTCCTCATGGCGACCTTCCTGATGATCCAACTGCACAGTGTGCAGAAGATGTTCCTGGTGGCGAGTGTCGCGCCGCTCGGTTTGATTGGCGTGGTGCTGGCGCTGATCCCCACGGGCACGCCGATGGGCTTTGTGGCGATCCTGGGGATCCTGGCGCTGATCGGCATTATCATCCGCAACTCGGTGATTCTGGTGACGCAGATTCATGAGTACGAAGTGGCGGGCTATACGCCGTGGGATGCGGTGGTGGAAGCCACCGAGCATCGGCGCCGGCCGATCCTGCTGACGGCAGCGGCGGCGAGCCTGGGCATGATCCCCATCGCGCGTGAGGTATTCTGGGGGCCAATGGCCTACGCGATGATCGGCGGGATCATCATTGCGACTTTGCTTACACTTTTGTTTTTGCCCGCGTTGTATGTGGCTTGGTACAAGATCCGCGAGCCCAAACACGAACAGAGCTGAACATGCCCCACCTCCTGCGCCACAGTTGGTTGATCTGCACGTTGTTGCTGTCACCCATGGTTTTTGCCGGCGCCGTTCTGGAAAACGCGTTGTGGCGGGTCGAACTCGACCCGGCCACCCTTGCGATCCGCGTGACCCCCAGTGGGCAACCGACGATACAAGCTTCCAACGGCGTAGCGGCGCGTGCAGTCAGCCAGCTTGCCCACAGCGATCAACAGGCCGATTGGCAATGGGATGATGGCGCCTTCCGTGTGAGCGCTACCCTTGAGCAGCGCGACCTGGCGTTGTCCATCCGTGCGCGTGCGCCGGGTGAAATTCCCATTCTTCAACAACCGGCCAGTGCGTTGGGCGAAGGCGTGATGTGGCCTTTGGCTGAAGGGCATTACGTACCCGCCGATAACGCCATCTGGAAGGCGTTCCTGCTGGAGCAAGGCGACTTCAACACCACCCAGGATCTCAGCCTGCCGCTGTGGGGTGTCGACCACGGCGCGTTTACGCTCAACTGGTTGCTCACCAATCCCTATAACAATCGCCTGCGTTGGCAACCGGACCAGGCCCTGTCCTTGGCCCATGAATTCACCTCGCTCGACCCTGATGCTCCGATGACGTTGCGGTTGCACCTGGGCGATGGCGATCCCTTGGCCGGCGCCAAGCGTTATCGCCAGTGGTTGGTCGAGCAGGGGCGGTACGAGCCTTTGGCGGACAAACTGCGACAGACGCCCGAGGCGCAGAAGTTGCTGGGCGCCAGTCATGTCTACCTGTGGGGCAATGACCTGTTGGCGCTGGAGGATGTGCGGGATTGGCCGCTGTTGCTCCAGCGCTTGCGTAGGCATGAACTCAAAGGCTTGCTGGACAAGGAGTCTGCCAAGGTACTGGCGCAGACCACGGCGTTGAATCGTTATGAGCAGACGGTGCTGCTGCGAGGGCTGAACGCGGCGATCAGCAAGAAGGCCCGGCAGAGTTGGCAGGTAGCAGAGCCTGATATGACACGGCTCGCTGCGCGCTACGGTGAATTGCGTGGCGAGTTGGCCGTGGACTTTGCCGGCGCCCTCAGTGAAAACCCGGCAGCCTGGGGCAACCCGGTGATTCAATCGCTGAGCAACGCCGGCCTGCCCCGTGTGTTGCTGACCCTGGGCGAAGGCTGGGAAGGCGGGCTCTGGCACCCCGAGGCGATTCGCGCCGGTGTCGATGCGGGCTTCCTGATGGCGCCCTACGACTCCTATGAAACCGCGTTATCCGCCACGGAAAACCCCGATTGGACCACCGCCCACCTTGGCAGTAATGCCTATCGCAACTGCGCGATTGTGTTGAAGGGCGGCAAGCTCAAGACCGGTTTTCAACAGTCCGGGCACTACACCGACCCGCGCTGTGTGCGGCCGTTGCTGGAAGCGCGGGTGCAGGCCGTGCAAGCCCAGGCAGGCTTCAACGCCTGGTTCCTGGATGCCTACGCCACCAGCATGGTGTTCGACAGCTACCGCGACAGCGCACCGATGACCCAGGCGCAAAACGCGGAGGGCAATATCGACGCCTCCCGCTGGATCAATGCCGCGCGCAAGTTGCCCACCGGTTCCGAGGACGGCAACGCCATCACGGCCCAGGGCATTCTGTTTGCCCATGGCATGCAGACGCCGGTGATCGGCTGGGGTGATCCCGCGATGACCAAGGACAAGCAATCGCCCTATTACGTCGGCAACTGGTTCCCGCCGGAGCAGCCGGCGGTGTTCTTCAAGTCGGTGCCATTGAAGGAGCCGTTTCGCACGGTGTATGTCGAACCGACGATGCGCCTGCCGCTGTATCAGGCGGTGTTCCATGGCTCGGTGATCACGACCCATCACTGGTTGTTCGACAGCTTGAAGCTGAGCAATGTGCGGGTGGAAAACGAGCTGACCCAACTGCTCTACAACGTGCCGCCGCTGTATCACTTGAGTGCTGCGACCTTGAAGCAGCGACTGCCATTGATCCAACATCAGGACGCCTTTTTCCGCCCGTTGCATCAGCGTTTGGCCATGCAGGAGATGACCGGGTTTCGGTGGCTGACCGCGGATCGGCGGGTGCAGGAGACCACGTTTGCCGATGGGACTCGGTTGGTGGCGAATTTTTCCAATGAAGAAAAAGCAGGGTATGCCGCTCGGAGTGTGACGGCGCTACTGAAGGGTGAAGAAGCCCAGGTATATCAGGTCAAATAACCTGTGGCGAGGGAGCTTGCTCCCGTTGGGCTGCGTAGCAGCCCCAAAGCTTGGGGCCGCTTCGCGCCCCAGCGGGAGCAAGCTCCCTCGCCACAAAAGCCGTCAGGGTTTACGCCACACGCTGGCCAGCCAAGGCTGCTGCTCACGCGGCAGCCCGGCGGGGCGGTAGTAGTGTTCCAATTCCACAAAACCTGCGTGGGTGAGCAACGTTTGCCACGCCGCCAAGTCGTGATAAGACCCATACCGTGGGCCATTCCAGCCTTCCTGGTTCTCACCCCGAGGATTGGAGCTGAACAACACGCCCCCAGGCTTCAACGTCCCCTGCAACTGCTTGAGCACGCGCGGCAGTTCCTGCTTGGGAATATGAAACAGCACGGCATTGGCAAAAATCCCATCGAAGCGCTCGGCAGGCAGGTCCAGCTTAAGGAAATCCTGCTGCAATACCTCGCAACCACTGTCTTCCCGCGCCATCTGCGCAAACCGCTCCGATCCATCCAGCCCCACGGCGATGTGTCCCATGCGCGTAAAGGTCTGCAAGTCCCGTCCTGGCCCACAGCCAAAATCCAGCACGGTAAAGGGCGGCGGGCCTTGTATATGCCTCAACAAAGCATCGATATTCTGGCTCACATCGTGATCGCGGGTGCCTTGACGGAAGCCCTCGGCCACCTTGTTGTAGTGGCCAAGGGTGGTGGAGGTGATCTGGTCGAGTTCGTCGGGAGCAAGTTTCATGGCAGGGCGCACTGAGGCTGAGATCGTTGGACTATACCTCAGGGCACCGTCTGATTCAGTTGAAAGACTTGTGCGCTGTGTAGGGCAATTCAGTGCGTATTCAGTGGAAGCCTCCGACATCCTGACCGCAGGATTCTAGGTACCATTCGCTTCCGACTGAAAGAGGCGTCATATACCCATGGATCAGGCACCCCAACCCCCGGCTGATGAAACCACTCAGCAAAACAAAATGGACCGATACGCCAATGTCTTGAGTAACGGCCTGTTATGGCTCAATGAACGCGCATGGCCTTTGACCGTGGGCATTTTGTCGGTAGCCGGCCTGTACCTGTACCAATACATCCAAGTGGAAAAGGTGCCGCTGAGTATTTTGTCGGCCGCCGCATTCACCGCATTGCCGGCGATGTTCGCCATGCTGGTATTTGTCATCGGCATGATGGGGGCGTCGATCCTGATGCCGACGTTCATCTTGTTCCTGCGCCTGAACGCTAAGGGCACGCGGCTCAGCGACCAGCTCAATCTCAGTCGGCAATCGCCTGAGAGGACGGCTCAGCATCGTCGGTTATTGATGCATTGGGCGGCCAGTCTCGTGGTGCTGGCGGTGTTCTGGTTGTCAGCGGTGTACCTGTCCGCGAACGCCGAAAGCGGGCCGTTCCAGACTGTGTGCTGGGTAGTGTCGATCGCGGTGACGGTATTGGCGTATACCTGCATCATCATTCGCGCCCGGCCGGCAAACATCCCGCGGCGCGAGCTTTCCGTGGAGTTCTGGATCGCAAGTGCCAGTGCCGGCGTCATTCAGATGCTGGTTGTTCTCATGGTCACTGTGCCTGTCTCGCGTGCGTTCGGGGAATACTCCGACAGCGTCGTGCTGTTTACCCCGGTCATGTTTGCCGAAATAGTGGTGCTCTTTCTGATTCAAGGGCTGGGGGCGTGTCTTGTGGCGTATATGAACGATCATAAGAATCCGGTCGCATTGGCGTCTTTGGCTGCCCTTGGACTTCTGATCGCACTGGGGCTTTTCCCGGTGACAGGCGCTAAATTGGGAGGCCTGCCGCTGCAAGCCTCCGCATCGGGAGGGCGGATGTGTACCGTCATGACCTGGTCAGAAGGCGCCAAGGTTCCCGGCACGCTGGTGGACGCCAAAAAACCTGAGGGCAGCATCAAGCTGCGCGTCCTGGCGGACTCGGACGGCAGTTACATCGTGCGCCCTTGGCAGGCCAAGGAAAAAACCGTGACTTTCGTCCCCCACTCCAGCGTCGCCCAACTGGATGAGTGCCCATAACCTCAACGCTTGTTCAGGACCCGCGCCAGGCGATCACCGCCCAACTGAATCACCGCCACCAGCATCACCAGCAACACGATCACCGTCAGCATGATCTGCGTATCAAAGCGCTGATAACCATAACGGTAGGCAATGTCGCCCAAGCCGCCCGCGCCAATCGCGCCGGCCATGGCCGACGAGTTGATCATGGTGACGAGCGTGATGGTGAACCCGCCGACAATCCCCGGCAGCGCTTCCGGCAGCAGCACATGCCAGATGATGTGCCAGCGACGGCAGCCCATGGCTTGCGCAGCCTCGATCAGACCGTGATCGACTTCGCGCAGGCTCACTTCGGCGATCCGTGCAAAAAACGGCGTGGCGGCAATGGTCAGCGGCACGACGGCGGCCCATACGCCATAGGTGGTGCCGACGATCAGCCGGGTGAACGGGATCAACGCCACCATCAGGATCAGGAATGGAATCGAGCGGAACAGATTGACGAACGCCCCCAGCACGCGGTTAAGCGCCGGGGCTTGATAGATACCGCCTTTGTCGCTGGTCACCAGGAACACCGCCAGCGGAATGCCCACCAGCAGCGCGATCAATGACGACACGCCGACCATTAACAAGGTGTCGATGGCGCCCTGCAATAAACGATCAAACCACATAGCCCAGCACCTCTGCCTGTTGTGCCCAGTTGCCGGCGCGGTTGCGCAGCTCGCTAGCGTCGTGGGTCGATCCACTCACGGCCAGCAGCAGTTGCCCCAGGGCATGCCCCTGGATGCGTTCCACGCCGCCCTGCAGCAAACGCACGCGCCCGCCGAGTGCGCTGAACAGCGCGGCCAGGTCCGGCTCATCGGTGTCGCTGCCGGTGAACTGTAAGCGCAGCACCACGGCGCCGTCGGCGGATGCCGGTGTGGCTTGCAAACGGCTCTGCAACTCGTCCGGCAGCCCGTGTTGCAGCGGTGCCAGCAGGGTTTTGCTGACGTCATGCTGCGGATTGCCGAACACTTGCCACACCGGACCTTGCTCAACGATGCGCCCGTGTTCCAGCACCACCACGCGGTCGCAGATTTCGCGGATCACCGCCATCTCGTGGGTGATCAATACGATGGTCAAACCCAGGCGCTTGTTGATCTCACGCAGCAGGCCGAGGATCGACTGGGTGGTTTCCGGATCCAGGGCCGACGTGGCCTCGTCGCACAGCAGGATCTGCGGGTCATGCACCAGCGATCGGGCGATGCCCACCCGCTGTTTCTGCCCGCCGGACAGCTGCGCCGGGTAAGACTTGTGCTTGTCCTGCAAACCTACCAGCTCCAGCAGCTCGCGCACCTTCTGCTCGCGTTGCAGCTTCGGCACACCCGCCACTTTCAACGGCAACTCGACGTTCTGCCACACCGTCTTGGCCGACATCAGGTTGAAGTGCTGGAAGATCATGCCGATGCGCCGACGCAGCTCCACCAGACGGTCTTCATCGAAGTCGCCGATGTCGACCTGATCGATCAGCACGCGCCCGCTGCTGGGTTGCTCCAGGCGGTTGATGGTGCGGATCAGTGACGACTTGCCCGCGCCGCTGCGGCCGATGATGCCGAACACTTCACCGCGCTGGATCGCCAGGTCGATGCCTTGCAAGGCATGCACGGTGCCGTCGTAGGTCTTGCCCAGGTTGATAAAACGCACGTGGGCGTGGTTCAGGTCAGGATGCAGCTCGGTCTGCTCGGCGTCCCTGGGCGGCAGGCCCAGGTCGCGCAGTTGGGCGTTGGCGGCGGTCATTTTTTATCTTCCCAGCCGACCTGGTAGAGCTTGCCGAGGGATTTATCCAACGCGGCGCGCACGACCGGCGAATGTTGGTAGATGTCGACGAACTTGATCACTCGAGGGTCGGTTTTGCTTTTCGGCTGGATCACGAACTGGATCACGTATTCCGGGTGGTCGAGGCCATCGAACAGCAGTGCCGATTCGGCATCGAAGGTCTTGGACAGGCGGATATACGCCGGGTAGCCCTGCACCAGGTCTGCGTCGTCGTAGGCGCGTACCAGTTGCACGGCCTCGACCTGCAGGATCTTGATCTTCTTCGGATTGGAAACGATGTCCTCTTCGGTGGCCTTGTAGCCCACGCCCGGTTTGAGAGTGATCAGCCCGGCCTTGGCCAGCAGTTGCAGGCCGCGACCGCTGTTGATCGGGTCGTTGGCAATCGCCACGCTGGCGCCTTGGGGCAGGTCGTTGATGCTCTTGTACTTCTTCGAATACAGGCCGACGTTGTTAATGATCCCCGGTGCGTACGGCACCAGGTCAAAACCGGCGGCGGCCTTGGCGTTTTCCAGGAACGGGATGTGCTGGAAGTAGTTCACGTCGATATCGCCGGCCGCGAGGCTGACGTTGGGCGCGATCCAGTCGGTGAATTCCACCAGTTCGACTTTCAGGCCTTGCTTGCCGGCTTCGGCGACGGCGGCTTCGAGGGGAATCGCAAAGGCCGCCGTGGTGCCGATTTTCAACGCCGCGTCGGCGGCGAACACCGCCGAACTGAACAATCCGAAAGCCAGGGCCAGTGCTTTGACTGGGTGAGCGAGCAATGTCTTTTTCATAGGGTATTTCCAGTCAGAGAAGCCGTTTGGCGGTAGGTGGAGCCGGTGTGTTGTTCGGGCAGGCGGGCGCCGCCGTGGAAGACTTTTTCGCGCAGCGTGCCGGTCTCGTACGCGGTCTTGTAGGACCCGCGCTTTTGCAGCTCCGGCACCACCAGGTCGATGAAGTCCACGTAGCTTTCCGGGGTGACAATGCGCGTGAGGTTGAAGCCATCCAGGCCGGTTTCGCTGATCCAGGATTCCAGCTCGTCAGCGACCTGCTCAGGCGAGCCGACCAGGGTGATGTAGCGCCCGCCCAGGGCGTGCTGTTCCAGCAATTTGCGCCGGGTCCAGTCGTTGTTCTGCAGGTTCTTGGTGGCCGACTGGATTGCGTTGCTCTTCACGTACTGGATCGGTTCGTCCAGTTCGTATTGCGCAAAATCGATGGCGGTGGACGCCGAAAAGTGCGCCACACCCGCTTCCGCGCTGGCATAGCTCAGGTACTCGGCGTGCTTCTCCCAGGCCAGCGCTTCGGTGGCGCCCACGATCACGTTGAGGCCCATGAACACCTTGATGTCATCCGGGTTGCGCCCGGCTGCCACGGCGCTGGCGCGCACCTTGTCCACCTGCACCTTGGTCGCCGCCTTGTTCTGCCCGCTGATGAATACGCATTCGGCGTGCCGGCCGGCGAACAGCAATCCCCGATCCGAACTGCCGGCCTGGAACAGCACTGGTGTACGTTGCGGCGAGGGCTCGCACAGGTGATAACCCTCCACCTGGTAGAACTCGCCGTGGTGCTCGACCTTGTGCACCTTGCCCGGCTGCGCATACACCCGCGCTTTTGGATCGTTGAGTACCGCGCCGTCTTCCCAGCTGCCCTCCCAGAGCTTGTACAGCACCTCCAGGTATTCATCGGCCTGGTCGTAGCGACGGTCATGCTCGACCTGCTCGGTCAGGCCCATGGCCTTGGCGGCGCTGTCGAGGTAGCCGGTGACGATGTTCCAGCCGACCCGGCCACGGCTCAGGTGGTCCAGCGTGGACATGCGCCGGGCGAACAGGTACGGCGGCTCGTAGGTGAGGTTGGCGGTGAGGCCAAAGCCGAGGTTCTGGGTGACGGCCGCCATGGCCGAAACCAGCAGCAACGGGTCATTCACCGGCAACTGGATCGACTCCTTGAGCGGTACGTCTATCGAGTTCTGATAGACGTCATACACGCCGACGATATCAGCGATGAATAAACCATCGAACAGCCCGCGCTCCAGCGTCTTGGCCAGCTCGGTCCAATACTCGATGGTCTTGTATTGGGTGGACGTGTCCCGTGGATGGGTCCACAGGCCGTGGTTGATGTGCCCGATGCAGTTCATGTTGAAGGCATTGAGCAGGATTTTCTTCTTAGCCATCAGATGGTCCCCCGCAGCGGTGGGTTTTCATCGTTGAGGTAGTAATTGCCCACCGCGTGGTACTTCCAACGCACCGGGTCGTGCAGGGTGTGCACGCGGGCGTTGCGCCAGTGGCGATCCAGGCCGTGCTCGGCCAGGGTCGCCTGGCTGCCGGCGAGTTCGAACAAGGTGCTGCCGGCGGCCAGGGAAATTTCGGTACTCAAGGCGCGTACTTCAGCGACGGCAATCGAGGCGGCCGCAACCGTCTCGGCATTGCTGTCGGCCTGGGCCCGGTCGAGGAATTCACCCGAGCGTTCCAGCAGCGCCTCGGCGGCGTGCAGGCGGATGCTCAGGCGTCCGAAGCTTTTCAGGGTCAGTGGGTCTTCGGTGGCTTTGTCGTTGCCGGAATCGATCCATGGACGGGTCTTGGTACGCACAAAGTGCAGCGCATCTTCAAAGGCCGCGCGGGCGATGCCCGTGTCGATGGCGGCGTGGAGGATCTGCGCCAGCGGACCGACGGTTGTGGGGCGTTCAAAGGCGCTCTGGAACGGGATCACGTCTTGCGCGGCAACCCACACGTTGTCGAACACCACCGACCCGCTGCCGGTGGTGCGCTGGCCGAAGCCGCTCCAGTCGTCGATCACGCTCAGGCCTTCGCTGTCGCGCGGCACAAAGGCGAGTTGCTGCGCGCCCTGTTCATCCACCACCGACGTGGGGATGCGTTGGGCGTAGATCGCGCCGGTGGAGTAGAACTTGCGACCGCTGATACGGAAACCGTCACCGTCGCGGGTGATGGAGGTTACGCGGTCGTGAGCGGTCTTGGTGCCCAGTTCCGCCAGGGCGTTGCCGAAGCGTTGGCCGGCGAGGACTTCGGCGTAAAGGCGTTTTTGCTGCGCCGGGTTGCCGTTTATGCGCAGCACTTCCAGGGCATAAAAGTGGTTTTGCGGGATCTGGCCCAGGGAAGCATCCGCCTGGGCGATCAGTGCAATGACCTGGGCCAGGGTGACGTTGGACACACCCGCGCCACCGTACTCCTTGGGCACGCTGATACCCCACAGTCCGGAGCGCGAGAATACATCCAGCTCAGGCAGCGGCAGGCGGCGCTCGCGGTCGCGCTGGGCGCTGTCGCGACGGAAGTCTTCGGCCAGGTCGCTGGCGACAATAAGGGCTTGTTCGTCGCTGGTGATAACCGCGACGTTTGCAGAGAAAGTCATAGGTGTTCTCCAGAGGTCTGGTCGGTCAGATCCAGGAATGCCTGGCAGGCAACGTGCCGTTCAGTCGATAGGCGCCGATGGCGTGATATTTCCAGCGCACCGGATCGTGCAGGGTGTGCACGCGGGCGTTGCGCCAATGACGGTCGAGGTTGAATTCGGCGAGGGTGGCGCGGCTACCGGCCAGCTCGAAGAGTTTTTCGCTGACCAGCAGCGATACCTCGGTGGTCAGCACCTTGGCTTCAGCCACGGCAATCGACGCACGGGCCGCGGACTGCGCGGTGATCGGCGCAGCGCTGACCTGGTCCAGCACCTGGCCAGCCTTGCGCAGCAGGGCTTCGGCGGCGTGCAGTTCGATCTTCAGCTTGCCGATATCGGCGATTACATACAGGTCATCGCTGGCGCGTTCGACCTTGGCATCGATCCATGGGCGCGAGCGTTCACGTACGAACGCGATGGTGTCGTCGAGCGCGCCGCGTGCGATGCCCGCATCGATGGCCGCCTGAATCAATTGGGAGACCGCGCCTTGGATATTCGGGGTTTCGCCGATGCGCCAGTTTTCCACGACCAACTCGGCGTCGACCGGCACCTGGTTCAGCAACACGGTGCCGCTGGCGGTGGTGCGTTGGCCAAAGCCGGACCAGTCATCGACGATGCGCAGGCCTTCGGTGCCACGGCGCACAAACGCCATGACCTGCTTGCCGTCATCGTTGAGTGCCTTGACGGCAACCCAGTGGGCGAAGAGCGCGCCAGTGGAATAGAACTTCTGGCCGCTGATCACATAACCGTCACCCACGGCGGTGATGCGCGCCTTGAGTTCCAGGGTATTTTTGGTGCCGCGCTCCGGGCCGCCATTGCCGATGCGCCAGCCGTCGAGGACGCTCTGGAACAGCTGCTTTTTCTGGCGCTCGGTGGCGGCACCTTGCAACAGGTGCAGGATGCCGAAATGGTTCTGCGGAATCTGCCCGAGGGCCGGGTCTGCCGCACTGATGATCGCGAACACCTCGGCCAGGGTCACGAAAGACACCTGCGGGCCGCCGTATTCACGGGGAATGGAAATACTGCCCAACCCACTGCGGGTGAACTGTTCGAGCTGTGCCCATGGCAGCTTGCGCTGCTGGTCGCGCTTGGCGGCTTGCAGGCGCGCAGCCTGGGCGAGTTCATGGGCCGCCTTCAGCGCTTCTGCATCGTTGCGCAGCACGGCGGCTGGCAACAGCAGGGGGGCAATGTCCAGATCGCTCTGGGGGGGTGTTTGAGCCAAGTTAGACATCAGCGCCGCTCCTTGGCTGCACGTAATGCCCTGGCGTTGTGCACCGGGGTAATCCTGACCATACCGACCTCGCATTCAATGAAATAAAAACAGAAAAATCAGCGATGTCCGGTGGTCCGGTGCATATACCCTAAGCGTGTTAAATATTTAAATAAACTAACTTTTGGGAATATGCATAGAAGGTCTGTCACCCAGGTTCGCAGGGCGATCCCAGTGGGCGCGGTTGATAGATCAGCGCCGCCCCGGTCAGGCGGGTCGGCGCCTCGGCGGCAATGCGTAACATGCGGGCGGGCGCCCAGCGTGAATTGTTGCCGACGCGATCAAGAATGCAGTACGTCACTTCCAGCCGACAGTCTTCGCCAGCCTCGGTGATTACCGCGGAGGGCACCCATACCTGCACCGCCAGGCCGACTTCAGCGGCTTGGATCTTGGGCAAGTCAAGGCGTACATCGCCCCAACGCAGAGTGATCGCATCGCCGGTGGTCATGTTGAGATACGGCTCGATGGTCAGCGGGATACCGCGCCGTACCTGGCAGGCGTTGACGCCGTAGCGACGAATGATTTCGGGCAAGCCCACGGGGGCGAGATTCTGGTTTTCGTCGCCGCACAGCGACGAGGGCTGGCCACCCGGAAAGAGCGTCTTCACCTGCACGCGCGTCACGGCCGAACGGGCAGGGGCGTGGCCCACTTGCATGACCTGGTAATGCACTTGGGTCGGGCCGTCCAGCACAAAACTCTCCGGCACCCGTAGATGGGTAAGTGTGCCGATCTTGCAGGCGGTCACCCGACGCGAAGCGGCAAAGCAGTTGTTCCAGAACAGCTCGATCAGGTCGCCTTCATCCATGCCGGGATACGGCGCGATGTCGACCTGCAAGTGTGTGGCGGCCAGGGCATTGATGCCATTGCCGATGGCCTGGGGCAGTGTCGGGGCGGTGAGCAGGGGGGGCGTCATAAATAATCTCCTTGATGCAGCCAGCAGCAATCGCTCCAGCCCCTTGGCGCAGGCAAGCGCGGTGGGCCGAACAGAACGATTCAGTGAGTAGCCGGGATAGGATCCAATCCTCTGGGCGCTAGATAAGAGGGTTGGGCACGGAGCGTCAATGGCGGCAAAGGGCTAAACGGCGGGTTTGGAGATATTCAGAAGGGTCTGACTGGTGCGGGGATTTTTGCGTGAGTGCGGCAGAGTGTTTTACGCGTGCCAGCGAGGAATTCCTGTAGGAGGGGCTTGTTGTGGCGAGGGAGCTTGCTCCCTCCCACATTCAAGCGTTTCCAAGGGAGTGTCAGTGGGAGAGAAACTTGCTCAGGAACTGTTTGGTGCGCTCTTCCTTGGGGTTGGCAAACAACGCCTTGGCTTCGCCTTGTTCCACGATCACGCCCTTGTCGAAGAAGATCACCCGGTTGGCCACATCCCGTGCAAAGCTCATCTCGTGGGTGACGATGACCATGGTACGGTTTTCTTCGGCGAGGCTGCGGATGGTTGCCAGTACTTCACCCACCAGTTCCGGGTCGAGGGCCGAGGTGGGTTCGTCGAACAGAATCACCTCCGGCTCCATGGCCAACGCACGGGCAATCGCCACGCGCTGTTGCTGGCCGCCCGAGAGACGCCTTGGATACGCGTCTTCCTTGCCCGCCAGGCCGACCCTGGCGAGCAGCTTGCGACCCAGGGCATCAGCGGCTTCCCTTGGCATCTTCTTGACCACGGTGGGCCCTTCGATGACGTTTTCCAGCGCGGTGCGGTGGGGGAACAGGTTGAAGCTCTGGAACACAAAACCCACGTGCTGGCGCAGGCGCCGCACCAGGCTGGCCTGCTGGTTGATCGGCTTGCTGCTGTCGATCTCGATGTCGCCCACCTTGATGCGACCGCTGGTGGGTTGTTCGAGGAAATTCAGGCAGCGCAGGAAGGTGGTCTTGCCGGAACCGCTGGGGCCGATGATGGCGATGACTTCGCCCTCCTTGACCTCCAGGTCGATGCCGTTGAGCACCACCTGACCCTTGAATTGTTTGGTCAGTTTTTCAACCACGATCATGCTTCAGGACTCCAGGTCATGCCGGTTGACCCGGTCTTCCAGGCGATTCTGCAAATGCGCCAGGATGCTCGCCAAAATCCAGTAGATCAGGGCAGCGGAGAGATACATGGTGAAGATTTCGAAGGTCCGCGCCGACACCAATTGCGCCTGGCGGAACAGCTCGGGCACCTGGATGGTGGCGGCCAGCGCCGTGTCCTTGACCAGCGAAATGAAGCTGTTGCCCAGCGGCGGCAAAGCCGTGCGCATGGCCTGCGGCAGGATGGCCCGGCGCAGGGTCTGAGCACGGGTCATGCCGATACTGGCCGCAGCTTCCCATTGGCCGCGCTCGATGGAACCGATGGCGGCGCGCAGGATTTCACAGGCATAGGCGGCCATGTTCAGCGAAAAGCCGATCATGGCGGCCGGGATCGGATCCAGCTCGATGCCCACTTGCGGCAAGCCGTAGTAGATCAAGAACAGCTGTACCAGCAAGGGCGTGCCGCGAAAGAACGACACGTAGACTCGGGCGAGCCAGCTCACCAGCTTGAAGCGCGACAGGCGCATCAAGGCCAGGCCGAAGCCCAGCAGCAAACCGAAAAACATCCCGCCGAGGCTGAGGATCACCGTGTAGTACGCGCCCTTGAGCAGAAAGGGCGCGGAGTCCAGCGCGAGTTGGAAACCTGCTTCCATTATTGAGTGACGTCAGCGTTGAAGTACTTCTCGGACAGCTTCTTCAAGGTGCCGTCGGCGCGCAGTTTGTCGAGGGCCTTGTTCACCGCGTCGAGCAGTTCTGGCTCGCCTTTGCGCAGGGCAATCCCGGCTTCCTGACGGGAGAAGGCGTCGCCGGCTGCGGCGGTGTCAGGGGCTTTCTTGGCGTATTCCAGGGCGGCCAGGCGGTCGATCAGGATGGCGTCGATACGGCCGATGCGCAGGTCCTGAAACTTGGTCGGGTCGTCGTTGTAAGTCTTGATGAGGGCTTTAGGTTGGTTGTCCTTGAGCCATTGTTCGTAGTTGGTGCCCAGGCCCACACCGACTTTCTTGCCGGCCAGGTCATCGGCGGTCTTGATCGCGTCAACGTTCTTCTTCAGGACCAGTGCCTGGATACCGGAGACGGTGTAAGGCTTGGAGAAATCGTACTTCTTCTTGCGCTCTTCCGAGATGGTCACTTGGTTGACCACGGCGTCCAGACGTTTGGATTCCAGGGCAGCGAGGATGCCATCCCAGGGGGTGGCCTGCAGCTTGACCTTCACGCCCAGCTCCTTGGCCAGCGCTTCGGACAGCTCCACCTCGAAACCGCTGAGCTTGCCGCTTTCATCGACGAAGCTGAACGGTGGGTAGGTGCCTTCCAGGCCGATCTTGATCTCGCCTGCTTTCTTGATGTTGTCCAGCTGTTCACCCGCGATGGCCTGGCCCATCAGGCCAGCTCCGAGTGCCAGGCCCAAAGTGCCAACCAACAACGTGCGACGGAATACAGAAATAGTCATGAAGAGCCCCTGTGTTTTTTATGGTGAGCGAAGCAGGTGACGCAGTAGTCGTATCCTGCCTTAAAGCGCGTAGCGCGTCTTCGCCTACGGCGCGACTATAAAGCCGGTTTTTAAGACTTGAAAATAATATTAAATCATTCGGTTATTCTTTTATGGAATATAATGGTCGGCTTTTTTAGAACGTCGAGTCATAAGTGAATAACGCTGGCGCGCCACCGGTATGCAGGAAAATTATCGGCCCGTCCTCAAAGCGTTGACGCCCGATGCCATCCAGCAAGCCGGCCATGGCCTTGCCAGTGTAGACCGGGTCCAGCAGCAGGCCTTCCTGGCTCGCCAGCAGCTTGACCGCCGCCAGGGTGCCGGCGTTCGGTTCGCCGTAGCGCGGGCCGAAGTATTCGTCCCACAGGATCACCTTGAAGGCCTCTGGAGTTTTTACCCCCAGCAATTCGGCAGTGCGTTCGGCCAGGCCCTCTACTTTCGGGCGCTGGGCCTCTTCGGTGCGCGAGACAGTGACGCCAATCACGGGCAGGTTCGGCAATACTTCGCTCAAGGCCAACGCCAGGCCGCTATGCGTCCCCGCGCTGCCGGAGGCCAAGACCACGGCGGCGAACTCGATGCCACTGTCTTCGATCTGCCCGGCCAGCTCCAGCCCGGCGCGCACGTAACCCAATGCACCGAGGGCATTGGAGCCGCCGATCGGCACCAGGTACGGTTTTTTGCCGTTGCTGCGCAGGCGGTCGGCGAGGGCGTTGAGCTGGTCGTCGACGTTGTCGAGGTTCTCGACCAGCTCCACCTTGGCGTCGAACAGCTCCAGCAGCAGGCGATTGCCGTTGCCCAGGTAATTGGGGTCTTCAGTGCCGGTGGGGTTTTCCAGCAGGGCGACGCAGCCCAGGCCGAGCTTGGCGGCCAACGCGGCGGTCTGGCGCACGTGGTTGGACTGGATCGCGCCAGCGGTCACCAGGGTGTCGGCGCCTTGAGCGATGGCATCGGCGGCGAGGTATTCGAGCTTGCGCAGCTTGTTGCCGCCCATCGCCAGCGGCGTGGTGTCGTCGCGCTTGACGTAGATATCCCTGCCCAACCAGGCCGACAGCCGCTCGAGTTTTTCCAGGGCAGTGGCGCCACCCAGCAGTTCCAGGCGGTTAAAACGGTCGAGCTGTTGTTTGATCATGGCTACGCACGGTTGATGAGTATGGGGCGACTATAGGCAGGCACTTTTCATCGGGCAACCGTCAATCGCTTATTCCGGACGGTTCTTAGCATCACACCATTGGTTCTTAAGGGCGGCCAGGGTGCATACCGTAAAGTGATGACCATTTCGTCAGGAGTGAATACCGTGAGTGAGCGTTCCAGTCATTGGCAATTACAGACCATCGTCAGCCAACTGCGCAGCGCCCGGGACCAGTGGCGAACGCGCAATGGGCGCTTGAGTGGAGAGCATGGTGGTCGTGAGTTGCCGTCCCGCGAGGCGGTGGCGCAGATTCTCGAGTCGTTGTGCGGCGCGCTGTTCCCCATGCGCCTCGGCCCGGTTGACCTGCGTGAAGAAAGTGAAGATTTCTACGTCGGGCATACCCTCGATGTGGCGCTCAATGCCTTGCTCGGCCAGGCCCGCCTGGAGCTACGCTACGCCGCGCGACAGGGTGCCAAGGATGACAGCGAAGTCGACGCGCTCGCCATCCGCCTGATCCAGGATTTCGCCCTGGCCCTGCCGTCCCTGCGCAGTCTTTTGGACACCGACGTGCTGGCCGCCTACCACGGCGACCCAGCGGCACGCAGCGTGGATGAAGTGCTGCTGTGCTATCCGGGCATCCTGGCGGTGATTCACCACCGTCTGGCGCACCACCTGTACCGCGCCGGCCTGCCGCTGTTGGCGCGCATCAGTGCGGAAATTGCCCACTCGGCCACCGGTATCGATATTCATCCCGGCGCGCAGATCGGCCCGAGTTTTTTTATCGACCACGGGACCGGTGTGGTGATCGGCGAGACAGCGATCATCGGCGAGCGCGTGCGCATCTACCAAGCCGTAACCCTGGGCGCCAAACGCTTCCCGGCGGACGAAGACGGGCAGTTGCAGAAAGGCCACCCACGCCACCCGATTGTCGAGGATGACGTGGTGATCTACGCCGGGGCGACGATCCTGGGGCGTATCACCATCGGCCAGGGCTCGACCATCGGCGGCAACGTGTGGCTGACGCGCAGCGTGCCGGCGGGGGCGAATATCACCCAGGCCAACCTGCAACATGATGACGGCACGCAAAAGTGATGGCACTTCCTGTGAGCACTGAGGACTAAGCTTGCCTTGGGCTGGCGTAGGAAATGTCTACCACTCAGCCCTGCGATTAGTCCCAGACCGCCCATCCATGTTTAACTTGAATGCTCGTTCAAGTTAAACCCGGTGGTTCGCTGCCCGCTCACAACAGGAGGCTTACCTTTGCTGAGTCCGTTATTTACAGCCATATCCCTCACCTTCGGGGTGCATCGTTCATGAGTGCATCGTCCACCCCTACTAGCGGCCAGGTGCGCATGAACGCGCCGGTCTTCTACTTCGCCGCGACGTTTATCCTGCTGTTCGGCATCACGGTCATCGCTATCCCGCAACAGGCTGGTGCCTGGCTGCTGGCGGCGCAAAACTGGGCGGCCAACACGGTCGGCTGGTACTACATGCTGGCGATGACCCTGTATCTGGTCTTCGTGGTGGTCACCGCGTTATCGGGCTACGGCAAGATAAAACTCGGTGCCGACCACGACGAGCCCGAATTCAGTTACCTGTCCTGGGCCGGCATGTTGTTCGCCGCCGGGATCAGCATCACGCTGTTTTTCTTCTGCGTCTCCGAGCCGCTGACGCACCTGGTGCAACCGCCCCAGGGCGCGCCGATGAACGCCGATGCCGCGCGCCAGGCCATGCAGATCCTGTTTCTGCACTGGGGCCTGCATGGTTGGGGCGTGTTCGCGTTTGTCGGCATGGCCCTGGCGTATTTCGCTTACCGGCATAACCTGCCGCTGGCGTTGCGCTCGGCGCTGTACCCGCTGATCGGCAAGCGCATCAACGGCCCCATCGGTTACGCGGTGGATGGCTTCGGCATCATTGCTACGGTGTTCGGTCTGGGCGCCGACATGGGCTTCGGCGTGTTGCACCTCAACTCCGGTCTCGACTACCTGTTCGGCATCGCCCATACCCAGTGGATCCAGGTGGGTCTGATCACGCTGATGATGGGCGCCGCGATCATCGTCGCCGTGGCCGGTGTCGATAAAGGCGTGCGCGTGATGTCCGACATCAACATGCTGCTGGCCTGTGCGTTGCTGCTGTTCGTGTTGTTCGCCGGGCCGACCCAGCACCTGCTCAATACCTTGATCCAAAACATCGGCGACTACCTGGGCGCCTTGCCGACCAAGAGTTTCGACGTGTACGCCTACGACAAACCCAGCGACTGGCTGGGCGGTTGGACGGTGTTCTACTGGGCCTGGTGGATTGCATGGTCGCCGTTTGTGGGCCTGTTTATCGCGCGGATCTCCCGTGGTCGCACCATCCGTGAGTTCGTGTTTGGCGTGCTGCTGATCCCGCTGGGTTTCACCCTGGCGTGGATGTCGATCTTCGGCAACAGCGCCATCGACCAGGTGCTCAACCACGGTATGGCCGCACTCGGTCAGTCGGCCATCGATAACCCGTCGATGAGCCTCTACCTGCTGCTGGAAACCTACCCGTGGAGCAAAACCGTCATCGCGGTCACGGTGTTTATCAGCTTCGTGTTCTTCGTGACCTCGGCCGACTCTGGCACCGTGGTGCTGTCCACCCTGTCGTCCAAAGGTGGCAACGCCGATGAAGATGGGCCGAAATGGCTGCGGGTGTTCTGGGGCGCGATGACGGCACTGGTCACTAGTGCGTTGTTGTTTGCCGGCAGTATCGATTCGCTCAAGTCGGCGGTGGTGCTGACCTCGTTGCCGTTCTCCATGATCCTGCTGCTGATGATGTGGGGGCTGCACAAGGCGTTCTATTTAGAGTCGCAAAAGCAGATCGCCCAGTTGCATTCATTGGCACCGATTTCGACGGCTCGCAAGGGACGCGGCGGCTGGCGCCAGCGTTTGAGCCAGGCCGTGCACTTCCCGTCGCGAGACGAGGTGTACCGTTTCCTTGACTCGACGGTGCGCCCGGCGATTGAAGAAGTGACGGCGGTGTTTGTCGAGAAGGGTTTGAATGTCGTGACACAACCTGACCCCGCCAACGACAGCGTCAGCCTGGAAATCGGCCATGGCGAGGAGCGTCCGTTCATCTACCAGGTGCAGATGCGCGGCTACTTCACGCCGTCATTTGCCCGTGGCGGAATGGGCTCCAAGGAGCTCAACAACCGTCGCTACTACCGGGCGGAAGTGCACTTGGCCGAGGGTAGCCAGGACTATGACTTGGTGGGCTATACCAAGGAACAGATCATCAACGACATCCTCGACCAGTACGAGCGTCACCTGCAGTTCCTGCACTTGGTGCGCTGAGGCTCAGGCCCTGAGGTACAGGGCCAGTGCCACCAGGGGCACGCCGAACACGCCACTGCCGATCACCAGCTCCGACACCAGGGGCTGGCCTGCAGTGACGACCCCTACAGCGCCATTGACCACCGCTACCCCCAACCAGATCGCCACAAAGCTGTAGGCCAGAATGGGCCGGCTCACGCCAAGCTTCTGCCCGATCAACAGCATCAGTACCAGCAGAATCAAGCCTGCGCTGATCACCAGGGTGGTGTGCATGTTCAGAGCTCCTTGCCCAGTGCGTTGTCCAGGGAATAGCGGCCGGCACCGCGAAACACCAGGTACAACGATAGCAGCGCCATCAGCACCGGGTACTCGATGCCTCGGTCGATCCACGGCCACGTCGGCCCCAGCAAGTAAGCAATGGTCAGCATCTGCACGG
Source organism: Pseudomonas sp. IPO3749 (assembly GCF_013386605.1). Taxonomy (NCBI): domain Bacteria; kingdom Pseudomonadati; phylum Pseudomonadota; class Gammaproteobacteria; order Pseudomonadales; family Pseudomonadaceae; genus Pseudomonas; species Pseudomonas sp. IPO3749. Next base: position 35,437 of record NZ_JACARN010000052.1, read on the forward strand.
TCATCATGGCCGCGATCAGCCGTGTGCCCAGGCCGAGTATCAACAGCAATCCACCGACTGCTTCCAGTAGAGCGACTAGCAGGCCGATCAGCTCCGCCTGCGGCAAATGCAGGCGGTTCTGGATCAGATTGATGGACGCCGCCATCGGGTTGGCCATCGAACCATGGGCATTGCCCAGCAATTTGGGCAGCCCGTGGGTGAGCATGATCACCCCAAAACCTGCGCGCAGCAGCGCGTAGGCCAGGGGTTCGGCGAAGCGGTAAAGCGGGGCGAGTGCGGGGATCAACAAGGTTGGCATGATAGAGCTCCACAAAGAGAACATCGCTGGCCCGGATGTGTGACTTAGACCAGCCCGCCATTGGCGCGCAGGATTTGCCCATTCACCCAGCCACCGGCCGGGCTCACCAGAAACGCCACCACGCGGGCGATATCTTCCGGTTGGCCAAGGCGTTCCAGCGGCGGCATCTTGGCCATGCCCTGGATCTGCTCTTCGCTTTTGCCGTGCAGGAACAACTCGGTGGCGACCGGGCCTGGCGCCACGGCGTTGACGGTAATCCGGCGCCCGCGCATCTCTTTGGCGAACACTTGGGTCAGGGACTCCACCGCCGCCTTGCTGGCGATGTACACCGCGTAACCTTGGAAGTTGAGACCGACTGTACTGCTGGAGAAGTTGACGATGCGTCCGCCGTCATTCAGGCGGGTGGCGGCTTCGCGCAGGGCGTTGAAGGTGCCACGGGTGTGGATATCGAAGTTCTGGTCGTAGAGTTCGTCGCTGTGTTGAGCCAGGGGCAGGATCTTGAGGATGCCGGCGTTGTTGATCAGCACATCCACCTTGCCCAATTGCGCTTCGGTTTCGTCGAACAGGCGCTTGATGTCGGCGGGTTTGGCGACGTCGCCTTGGATCGCTATGGCTTGGTGGCCGGCCTGGCGCAGTTCCACTACCAGCTTCGACGCCTCGGTGGCGCTGCTGGCGTAATTGATGGCCACGGCGTACCCGTCGGCAGCGAGTTGCTTGGCGATGACGGCGCCAATGCCGCGGGAGGCGCCGGTGATGATTGCTACTTGAGTCGTCATGATCTGGGTCCTTGAACGGGGTGTGGAAGCAGATTCACATGTTTACCCAGGCCGATAAATGCGCCAGAGTTGCCTTGACTGTTCAATAATCGCCAACAATCGGCGTGTAGGAGTGCAGCGTGGATCAAGTCAAAGCCATGAAGGTCTTCGTGCGGATTTACGAGCGTTCCAGCTTCACCCTGGCGGCCGATGACCTGAATCTGCCCCGTGCGACCCTGACCCACACCCTCAATCAATTCGAAGCCTGGCTGGGCACGCGCTTGTTGGAACGCAGCACCCGGCGTGTGCGCCCGACCCTCGATGGCGAGGCGTATTACCAACGATGCGTGCAGTTGCTCGCGGAGCTGGAAGAGGCCGAGCTGGCGTTCCGCAGCGTGGCGCCCAAGGGGCGTTTGCGCGTGGACCTGCACGGCACGCTGGCCAAGTATTTTGTGGTGCCGGCGCTGCCGGAGTTCATGGCGCGTTACCCGGATATCGAGCTGTCCATCAGTGAGGCGGATCGCTTTGTCGACCTGATCGCGGAGGGCGTCGATTGCGTGCTGCGTGCAGGCACTCTGGGGGATTCCGCGTTGATTGGCCGGCGCGTCGCCAACTTGCGCCAAGTGACCTGCGCGAGCCCCGCTTATCTGCGCAAATACGGAGAACCCAAGCGCCTGGCCGAGCTGAGTGAACACCGCGCGGTGAACTACGTGTCGCGCACCACGGCCAAGCTGTTTCCGTTCGAGTTCATGGTCAATGGCGAGCTGCAGGAAGTGAGTATCGACGGTGCATTGTCGGTGTTCGGCGCGGAGATTTATTCGGCCAGCGCGGTGGCCGGACTCGGCATTATCCAGTGCCCGCACTACCGCATGGCGGAGCTGATCGAACAGGGAGTGATGCGTGAAATCCTGCGCGAAACACCGCCGCCGTTGATGCCGGTTTCAGTGTTGTATCCGCAGAATCGGCACATGTCGCCACGGGTGCGCGTGTTCGTCGACTGGCTCGCGGAAATCTTCGAAAATGCCCGCTAACCCGCGTAGTTAAAGGGTTTCTTAAATTTAATTTCATTCGTTCAAGCCGCGTTTTGACGCGCAACTGTCATCTGGCCACTGCGTAATTGTGTGAAGCGTTTGACGCTTTCATTTCAGAACAGTGACGGAGACCGGTAACAATGAAGACGTTGATAAGCCCTATGGTGGGTGCCGCCATGGCGAGCTTCATGCTGTCCGCCCACGCCGATTTTATCGATGACAGCCACGCCGATGTGACCCTGCTCAACCGCTACCTCAACCAGCAGGGGCGTGATGTGGTGAACAGCAACGCCAAGGCTCACAGCATTAGGGATTGGGGCCAGGGGTTCGAGTTCAACTTCAAGTCCGGCTACACCGTAGGTCCGGTGGGTTTTGGCCTGGACCTGCAGGCGTTCTACGGGTTGAAGCTGGACTCCGGCGGTGACCTCAACGACAAGGATCACCAGGGCCGCTACCCCGGCAGCATGTTCCCGCTGGACAACGGCAAATCCGCCGACCAGTTCGGTGTGTTGAGCCCGACGTTCAAGATGCGTTTCGCCAAGGATGAACTGCGTGTCGGCACGCTCTACGGCAACAACCTGATACTCGCCAACACCGACGGGCGCCTGTACCAGCAGACCAATACCGGTGTGCAACTGGTGTCCAAAGACCTCAGCGACTTCACCTTCACCGGCGGCGATATCTTCAAGACCAAGATTCGCAACGAAACCGGCGACCAGGGCATGATCACCGCCGGCGGCACCAAAGAGAGCGATCGCTTCCTGTTCGGCGGTGCGGATTACACCGGCATCCAGAACACCACGGTCAGCCTGTGGTATTCCAACCTTGAGGATTACTACCAGCAGTTTTTCCTCGGTGCCAAGCGCCATGACGCGTTATCCGTGGGTGCCATCGACACCGACCTGCGTGTATTCCGCAGCCTGGGGGTGGGTGGCAACGCCGACGGTGACAAGGACTACGCCGCGAGTGGTCTGTACGGCGACGGCGTGAACAAAGGCCGCATCAACCAGACCACCGCCAGCTTGCTTGAAAGCTACAGCCTCGACGGCCACACCGTCGGCCTGGGTATCCAGAAAAACAGCGGCGACAGCGACTTCCCGTACCTGGACTCCGGCCTGAACAGCGGCGACAACCGCCAGGGCCCAGGCTCAGGCGCCGACACCCCGGCGCTGACCAACATGCAGTTGAATAAATTTCAACACGCCGGTGAGCGCACTTGGCTTGCGCAGTACAAGTATGACTTCGGTAAGCTTGGCCTCACGGGCCTGACGTTCTCCGCTGCCTATGCCCACGGTGATGACATCCGCACGGCGCAAGGCACCACCAGCGAATGGGAACGTAACGTCGCCGTGGCTTATCAAGTGCCCACCGGCACTCTCAAGGGCCTGGGTGTGACCTGGAAAAACGCCCACGCCAGCCCGGACATCAGCGGTGCCACCGTGCAGGATGAAAACCGCTTCTATGTGAGTTATGTCGTTCCACTCTGGTAGGCAATTGCTGTAGAACGGAACGGCAGACTTAAGCGATTCAGCTGGTTAAAAGGCCTGGGAATAACCTTATTCCCAGGCCTTATTTGCCGACGTCCAAGAGAGGATTCGATGACTTACATTGCTGCCGAAAACCGCTATGAATCTATTCCGTACCGCCGCGTAGGCCGCAGTGGATTGGTGCTGCCTGCACTGTCCCTGGGCCTGTGGCACAACTTTGGCGACAGCACCCCGATCGACACCCAGCGCGCTCTGTTGCGCACCGCGTTCGACCTGGGCATCAACCACTTCGACCTGGCCAACAACTATGGCCCGCCCTATGGCAGCGCCGAGATCAACTTCGGCCGCTTGCTGCGCGAAGACTTCAAGCACTATCGCGACGAACTGATCATCTCCAGCAAAGCCGGCTGGGACATGTGGCCCGGCCCTTACGGCCAGGGCGGCGGCTCACGCAAGTACGTGCTGGCCAGCCTCGACCAGAGCCTGCAACGCCTGGGCGTCGACTACGTGGACATCTTCTACTCCCACCGTTTTGACGCCGACACCCCCCTGGAAGAAACCGCCAGCGCCCTCGCCACTGCCGTGCAACAAGGCAAGGCGTTGTACATTGGTATTTCGTCCTACTCGGGCGTGAAAACCCGCGAAATCGCCGCGCTGCTCAAAGAGTGGAAAGTACCGCTGCTGATTCACCAACCGGCCTATAACCTGCTCAACCGCTGGGTGGAAAAAGACCTGCTGGACACCACCGAAGAGCTCGGCGCCGGGGTGATCGCGTTCACGCCATTGGCCCAGGGTCTGCTGACCGACAAATACCTCAACGGCGTACCGGCGGATGCGCGGGTGAATCGTCCGGGCGGTGGTTCGTTGCAGGCCAAGCACCTGTCCGAAGCCAACATCGCCCACGTGCGTGCGCTGAACGAAATCGCCCAGCGCCGTGGCCAGAGCCTGGCGCAACTGGCATTGGCCTGGACCCTGCGTGATCCACGGGTGACCAGTGCGCTGATCGGTGCGAGCCGGCCGGAGCAGATTATCGAGAACGTCGGGGCGTTGAAGAACCTGCATTTCAGCGCTGAGGAATTGGCGGAGATCGACCGGTTTGCCCAGGAAGGTGGGATCAACCTGTGGGAAAAGCCATCTACTGCTGAATAAGCGGCCGCACGGGATCAATGTGGGGTTGGTGTGGGAGTGGGCTTGCCCTAATGCCAGTCAGTTAAAAACTAGAAAGAGTAAAAAGTACTTGTGGCGAGGGAGCTTGATCCCGCTGGACTGCGCAGCAGTCCCATTTTTGGGGCCGCTTCGCGGCCCAGCGGGAGCAAGCTCCCTCGCCACAGGTCCCGCGCACACTCATTGGCGGTCGCTTAGTCTTCGAGCTTCACAATCCCAACTGCTGTTGCTCTCTCAGGCAGTTCAAGCTCGATATAGCCTACGCCTGAAAGCCGGGCTCGTATTCTGCTTCCAAGCCCTTTGCATTTTCGGGTTTTTGCAGCGGATGTACGTGCGCCCAACTTAGGTTTTTGTTTCACAGATTCATCCTCCTGAGAGCGATCAGAAAGATAGCGGTTTAACATATTTAAAAGCCAGTCTTCGGTTCCTGCCCCTCAGAACGGCACATCCCCCAAAATCGTCGCCCGGTGCATCACCCGCCGCTGCGGCCGGTAATCATCCACCGCGTAATGCTGCGTCACGCGGTTATCCCAGAATGCCACGTCATTCTCTTGCCAGCGCCAGCGGATGGTGAACTCCGGGCGTGTCGCATGGGCGAACAGCAGCTTTAGAATCGCCTCGCTCTCCGCCGGCTCCAGCTCGTTGATTCTGGTGGTGAACCCATCACTGACAAACAGTGACTTACGCCCACTCACCGGGTGCGTGCGCACCACCGGGTGCGACAACGGCGGGTTCTTCTTGCGAGTCTCTTCCCAACGCGCCAGGTCTTCGGCGGTGTTGCCAAAGCGCTCCAGCGGGAAGGACTTGGTGAAGTCGTGGGTCGCGGTCAGCCCATCGAGCAAGTGCTTCAACGGCTCGGACAACGCCTCATACGCCGCAATCCCGCTGGCCCACAGCGTATCGCCGCCAAACGCCGGCAGCAGCTTGGCGCTGAGTACCGCGCCCAACGCCGGAGTCGGCAGGAAGGTCACGTCGGTGTGCCACACGGCGTTGTCGCGCACGTCGGTGACGGCGGTGTCGAGGATCAGCACTTCGGGCTGTTCCGGCACATTGGGGTAGATCGGATGGATATGCAGGTCACCAAAATTCGCCGCGAACCGCGCTTGCTGTTGCGGGTTGATCGGTTGATCGCGGAAGAACAGCACCGAGTGCTTGAGCAATGCCTGTTCAATGGCATCGCGCTCTTCAATGTTCAACGGCTGGGTGATATCGACGCCACTGATCAGGGCACCCAATGCGGTGCTGATGGGGGTAACGGTCAGGCTGCTCATGCGGTTCTCACTCAATGTGCCTGGCCATGCCACGGCACTAATTTACGCTGCAGGGCACGCAGGCCCATTTCCATGGCGAAGGCGATCAGGGCGATGACCAGGATGCCCAGCACCACCACGTCAGTGACCAGGAACTGCGCCGCCGACTGCACCATGAAACCCAGGCCGCTGGTGGCCGCGATCAGCTCGGCGGCGACCAATGTCGACCAGCCCACGCCCAGGCCGATGCGCACGCCGGTAAGGATGTCGGGCAGCGCGCTTGGCAGGATCACATGGCGAATCAACTGGGCGCGGGTGGCGCCCAACGACTGTGCGGCGCGCAGCTTGGCCGGGTCGACCGTGCGCACACCGGTCGCGGTGGCGATGGCAATCGGCGCGAAGATCGCCAGGTAAATCAGCAGCACCTTGGACAGTTCGCCAATGCCGCACCAGATCACGATCAGCGGCAGGTAGGCCAATGGCGGGATCGGGCGGTAGAACTCGATCAGCGGGTCGAGAATGCCACGGGCGATACGGTTGGAGCCGATGGCGATCCCCACCGGCACGGCAGTCAGCACGGCAAAGCCCAAGCCCAGGCCGATACGGCTGAGGCTGGCGCCCAGGTGTTGCCACAGGGTGGAGTCCATGTAGCCGGTGGTCGCCAGCAGCCAGCCTTTCTGTAGCACTGCGGACGGCGGTGGCAGGAACAGTGGTTCGATCAAACCGGTGGCGGTCACGGCCCACCAGATAACCAGCAACGCGACCAGGGTCAGCAGGCTGATCCAGCGGGTGCTCAGGCTGCGACGCACCGGGATAACCGCGTGCACCGCCGGCTTGGCGGCCGTGACGGGAAGTTCGTAGCTGCTCATGCGGACACCTGCCGTTGGGAGAACACTTTGCCCAGCACGTGTTCGCGGGTTTCGATAAAGCGCGGGTCGGACTTGATCGCCCGCGCCGACTCACCGGCGGCGTAGCGTTGGCCGAAATCCAGGCTCAGGCGTTCGACGATCTGGCCAGGGTTGGGCGCCAGCAGGATCAGGTCGGTGGCCAGGAAGACCGCTTCTTCGATGTCGTGGGTAATCAGGAACACCGGCTTGGCCGTGCGCCGCCAGACTTGCAGCAGCAGCTCCTGCATCTGTTCGCGGGTGAAGGCGTCGAGGGCGCCGAAGGGTTCGTCCATCAGCAGCACACGAGGGTCGGCCGCCAGCGCGCGGGCGAGGCCGACACGTTGCTTCTGCCCACCGGAAAGTTGCCAGATGCGGCGGCTGTCGAAACCGGCCAGGTCCACCAGCGCCAGCATTTCCCGAGCGCGCACTTCACGTTGCGCCTTGGGCACACCGGCCAGCTCCAGGCCGAAGCCGACGTTGGCCAGCACATCCTGCCAGGGCAGCAGGGCGTCGTCCTGAAACACCACGCCGCGTTCGGCGCTCGGGCCTTTGACCGGCACGCCATCAAGCGTAATGCGCCCGGCGGACGGTTCGACAAAGCCGGCAATCAGGTTCAACAGCGAAGTCTTGCCACTGCCGGACGGGCCGAGGGCCACCAGCAATTGCTGGGGCCCCAGGTCGATTGAAATGTCTGACAGTACCGGTTCTGTGGCGCCTGGGTACTGTGCGCTGATGCGCTCCAGTTGTAGCAAGGCCATCGCGATGAACTCCTGATCAGTTAGTAATGAACTTGGCGCTGACGTAAGGGGCGTAGTCCGGCAGCACGGCGTCGACCTTGCCTTGCTCCTTGAGGAACGCGGCGGTATCGGTCACGGCCTTGGTGGTCGGTGCGCCCAGCAGGGTCACCTGGTCGGCGGCCAGCGGGTAGACGTTGCCTTGCAGCAGCAGTGGGATGTCGCTGGGCTTGGCGCCGGAGAGTTTCACCAGTTTTTCGACGTTACCTTTGTCGGCGAGCCAGGCTTGTGGGTCTTTACGGTAGGCGGCGTAGGCATCCAGGGTGACTTTGGCAAACGCCGTGACGATTTCCGGGTGCTTCTCGGCAAAATCCTTACGCACGATCCAGGCATCGAAGGTTGGCGCGCCAAACTTGGCCAGTTCGCCGGAAGTGATCAGCACCTTGCCGTTTTCCTTGGCCACGCCCAGGGCGGGGTCCCATACGTAAGTAGCGTCGATATCACCGCGCTTCCAGGCGGCGATGATCGCCGGTGGTGCGAGGTTGAGGATGGTTACTTTGGACGGGTCGATGTTCCAGTGCTTCAGCGCGGCCAACAGGCTGTAGTGACCGGTGGACACGAAGGGCACGGCGATTTTTTTGCCGATCAGGTCCTGCGGGCTGTTGATCCCCGAACCGTCGCGCGCTACCAGGGCTTCGGCGCCGCCGATCTGGGTGGCAACGAGGAAGGTTTCCACCGGCACTTTGCGGGTGATCGCAGCGGTCAGCGGGCTGGAACCGAGATAGCCGATCTGCACGTCGCCGGACGCGATGGCGGCGATGATGTCGGCGCCATTGTCGAATTTGCGCCAGTTGATCTTGGCGTTGGTGGCTTTTTCGTAGGCGCCGTCGGCCTGGGCGACTTTGGCCGGGTCCACGGTGGTCTGGTAAGCGATGGTCACATCCGCCGCCTGGGCAAACAGGCTGGCACCGGCCAGGGACAATGCGGCCAAGAGGCGCAGAGGGGTAAGCAGTTTCAAGGGGAAGCTCCTCAATCAGGCGGCCGAGGGTCGGCGTGTGAGGAGACTAAATGATCTAAGAATACGAAAATAAATAACATTTTCGAATTAGCTTATGAGGAGAAGTGAACGTGGATCCTGAGGCGCATAGGTCAAATGTGGGAGCGGGCTTGCTCGCGAATGCGGTGTATCAGTCAGCACATCAATCACTGACAGACCGCATTCGCGAGCAAGCCCGCTCCCACAGGGTTTGTGTACGACCTTTAGTTACTGATCGCCAGAATGCTCGCCTGGTACGAGCCAACAAACACGTCAAAATCACCCACTTCGTTCTGCTCAAGCTCCGCCTGCTGTGCCAGCGATTTGCGTGCCAGTTCTTCAAACTGCGCTTGCTCTTCGGCTGGCAGCGGCTCGCTGCGGAAATGCTCGGCGTGCAGTTGGCTCTGGTGCAGGGAGAACTGCGCAAAGCTTTCCTTACGCTCGGCCATCGCCGCCAACACCTGGGCCGACGGGGTCAGGGACGAATCCTTGACCTTGGCCAGTTGGGCATCCAGCGCCTGGCTGTGCTCGGTGATGCCGTGGCTTTCATCCAGCAAGGCGGCCAGTGGCGCAATCTGCTCCAGCAGCTCGGCAGCCCATTCCTTCATGTCCACAGGCTGGCCCTGACGCTGCAATTGCAGGCCGGGACGGCGACCTTCCTTGACCACGCTGAGGAAGTTGGAGGTGGCGTTGCCGCACTCGTTGTCGGCAAACAGCGGGCTGTCGTTCAACGCGCAGTACAGCAGGAAGGCGTCGAGGAAACGCGACTCCGGCAGGTCGATGCCCATCGGCAGGAACGGGTTGATGTCCAGGCAGCGCACTTCGATGTACTGGATGCCACGGGCCACCAGCGCCTGGATCGGCCGTTCGCCGGTGTAGGTCACACGCTTGGGGCGGATGTTGGAGTAGTACTCGTTTTCGATCTGCAGGATGTTGGTGTTGAGCTGTACCCACTCACCGTCCTGATGGGTTCCGATTTCGACGTACGGTGCGTAGGGCGTTGCTACCGCTTCGCGCAGGCTGTCGGTGTAGCTGGCCAGGTCGTTGTAGCAAGGCGTGAGGCCGGCCTGGGCGTTGCTCTGGTAACCCAGGTCGCTCATGCGCAGGCTGGTTGCGTAGGGCAGGTACAGCGTGTCGGCGTCGAGCACTTCCAGCTGGTGCGAGCGACCGCGCAGGAAACCGGCGTCCAGGGCAGGGGATGCACCGAACAGGTACATCAGCAGCCAGCTGTAACGGCGGAAGTTACGGATCAGCGCGATATAGGCGGTGGACTGGTAGTCGCGATCGGTGCCGACAAATCCCTCAGTCTCCTTAAGCAACGGCCACAGCGCTTCCGGCAACGAGAAGTTGTAGTGGATGCCAGCGATGCACTGCATGGTCTTGCCGTAACGCAGGGCCAGGCCCTTGCGATACACGTACTTGAGCTGTCCGATATTGGACGTGCCGTAGTAGGCAATCGGAATATCTTCCTCAGCCGGCAACGGGCACGGCATTGAGGGGCTCCACAGGTATTCGCTGCCCAGCTTGGTGTAGGCAAAGCGATGGATCTTGTCCAGGCTGCTCAGGGTATCGGCCGGGTTGGGCAGGGCGGGAGTGATG